>JACCYY010000331.1 GCA_013696235.1 Sporichthyaceae bacterium
TCTCGGTCGGGTCCTGGTCGGGGCGCAGCGCCGCGAGGTACGCCTCGTGGGCGCGCAAGGACGCGAGCCCGCGCTCGTACGTCGCGCTGACGTCGACGCCGTGCCTGCTCTCCGGCGACCCGCCGGCGAGCACGACCATGACCCCTCCCCAGGGCTGCAGCCCGTCCTCGATGTGCTCGGGGAACACCCACCGGTTCCCGGCGTCGCGGACCCCATCGAGCGTCGCCCGACCGACCGCGATGTGGTCGGCCTGGTTGAGGTACTCGCCGCCGTACGTGGCTTGGAAGTTCGACGTGATCACGACGTCGGGCCGGTACTGCCGGACCACCTTGGCGATCGCGCGGCGCAGCTCGACGCCGTACTCGAGGACGCCGTCGGGGAAGCCGAGGAAGTCGACGGTCTCGACCCCGACCAGCGCAGCGGCCCGTCGCTGCTCCACCTCACGGATGGCCCGGGCGTCCTCCGGCCGCATCGTGTCGATGCCGGCCTCGCCGCTCGTGACCAGGCAGTAGGTCACCTGCTTGCCCTGGTCGGTCCACCGCGCGATCGCCCCGGCCGTGCCGTACTCCAGGTCGTCCGGGTGCGCGACGACCGCGAGCGCACGCGACCAGTCCTCGTCGACGGGTTCCAGCGGCGGGAGCTGGCTCGGTCCGGGTGTCTGCGGCTCGGTCATGGTCGCCACGATAGGCACCCGCGGCCAACGGCCGGGTGCAGCCCGTTCGGGGTCAGCCGGTCGGTGGGGCGTGGCAGACGGCCTCGACGTTGTTGCCGTCGACGTCACGGACGAAGGCCCCGTAGTACGTCGGGTGGTACTCCGGCCACACCCGGGGTTCGTGCAGCACCTCGACCCCGGCCGCGACCGCCGCGGCGCGGAACGCGTCGACCGCGGCCCGGTCGGGCGCGGTGAACGCCACGTGGGTCGGCCGGTTCGGCTGATCATCGGTGGCGATGCCGATCCAGAACGACGGGAACTCCCGGCCGTACCCGAGAGCGCCGCCGACGTCCATGATCCGTCGCGAGCCGAGCGGGGCGAGCACGGCGTCGTAGAACGCCGCGGACGCACCGAGGTCGTCCACCTGCAGGGAGATGTGATCCAGCACGGGGCCATGATGGCGGAACGGCAGCCGCCGGGGCGAGCCCCGTCTGGCGCCCGCCACCCGACGGTTGGGGCCGTGAACACGCTCCGTAACCCTGCCTCCGGCTGCCAGTGAAAAGTTGCCGTGCGTGTCTTCCCGCTGTTCAACTTCTGCTGCCACGGGCGCCCACATGGAGGTGCAGCGCGGGAGACCAGACTCGGGACGAATCACGTACGACGGGTCGCGGCGCTGAACCGGGCGAGCGACTTTGACGACCCGCTGGCCGAATCCGCGAACGGGCCCGCGCCCTCGCGATGACGCGTGACCGGCTGCGCACCCAGACGTTCACCGCCGCCGACAAGGACCGCCTCGTGGAGGTGACGGTCGACGGTGTGGGTGCTCCCACGCACATCCGGGTCTCCCCACGCGGCCGCGCGCTCGGCCCGGTCCGGCTCGGTGTCCCGGTCGTGGCGGCGCTGGCCGCGCGCATCGACGTCCGGACCCGGGTGGCGACCTCGACGAGTGATCCCAAGGTCGTGCACATGTGGAGCCGAGGATCGATCGCGCCGCCGGAGGACCGGCCGTACGACGTGACGCAGCCTGGCGAATACTGACCGGCATGGCGAGGAGCCGCAGCGGGTCGGAGGCACGCGTTGGCGGACGTTCACGCGGGCTGGCGCCGCGGCTGGTTCGGGTGGAGCGGCTCGTGTCCGGCGGCCTGGCCGTGCTCGAGCCGGATCCCGACCGCCCGAGCGCCGGCACGCTGTGGGTCGACGAGGTGCCGCAGTCCTACGTCGACCTGGCCGACCCGTCGTACCTGTCGTTCGAGTACATGCGGCAGATCGGTGACGTGATCGACACGGTCTTCCCGCCGGGCCAGCCGGTGCGTGCGCTGCACCTCGGCGGCGGCGCGCTGACGATCCCGCGCTACGTCGCGACCACCCGGCCTGGGTCGACGCAAC
>JACCYY010000351.1 GCA_013696235.1 Sporichthyaceae bacterium
ACGTAGAGGAACGCCGGTGCACCCGGCCCGCCGTTCAGGTACTTGTACGTGCAGCCGACGGCAAGCGTGGCGCCGGCGGCATCCAGCTCGACCGGGATCGCCCCGACGGCGTGGCTCAGGTCCCACACGACGGGCGCACCGACCGCCTCGGCTGCCGCCTGCACGCCGGCCAGGTCCGCGATCGCCGCCGAGCGGTAGTCGACCAACGAGAGGGACAGCAGGGCGACCCGGTCGTCGAGCACCGCTGCCAGCGAGTCGGCGGTGATCGGCTCGAGCTCGGGCAGGTCGACGAGGTCCAGTGACAGGCCGCGCTCGACGGCGAGTCCCTCGAGCACGTACCGGTCGGTCGGGAAGTTGCCGCTGTCGGTGACGATCTTGGTACGGCGCGGGTCACGGGCACGGATCTCGTCCACCGCGGCGGCAGCAAGCTTGTACAGGTTGACGGTGGTGTTGTCCCCGACCAGCACCTGACCCGGTCCCGCGCCCAGCAGCGCCGCACCGAGCCGGTCGCCCACGCGCGCTGGCTCACCTACCCAGGTCGACCAGGAGCGGATCAGGCCGCTTCCCCACTCGTGCTCGACGACCGAACGCAGCCGGTCCCTCGTACGGCGCGGGAGCCGGCCGAGGGAGTTGCCGTCGAGGTAGATCAACTTGTCGTCGGCGACGACGAACTCGAACGCGAGCGCAGCCAGCGGGTCGCCGTCGTCGAGCGACGTCGCGTACGCCCGTTCGGCGATCGCCCACTGGCTGTCTGGCGCGCTCCGCTTCTTGCTCGTCCCTCGCTCGTCGCTTCGCCACGCAAACTCAGGCACGACCGGTCAGGGTACCGGTGCAGGCATCATCGGCGCCGCCGCGCCCGTACGCTCCCTGACGCGCGGAGCGACCAGCGCGGCCACGACACCGACGGCCGCCATCACCACGAAGATGATCAAGAAGGTGACCGACCCAGCGTCCTCTCCACCACCAGCGGCCAGCACCGTGCCGCCGAGGCCGATGAACAGGACCGAGAGCGTCGAGTCGCTGATCTGCAGGGCTGCCGCGTTCGCGCCCTGGTCAGCCGTCGGGGACTGCTGCATCACGAGCACCGACGTGCTCGCCATCGACATCCCCATGCCCATGCCGGCGGCCACCCAGCCCACCGCGACCAGCCAGACCGGGAAGTCACCGACCAGGATGACCGCCACCACCGCGATCCCCGCGGTGACCAGGGTCGCGCCGAGCTGGATCAACCGGTGCCGCGGCAGGCGCAGCCCTGGCCGGCTCTGCACCCAGGAACCTGCGGCCCAGCCGAGCGCTCCGCTGGTGAGCGACAGCCCGCTGTACGTCGCCGGCAGCCCTCGGTGCTCGACGAGCATGAGCGGGATGAACGTCTCGGCGCCGAAGAACGACGCCGCCAGAAGGCCCCGCATCACGACGCTGGTGGGCAGCCCACGACGCAGTCGGAGCGCGCCGGCCGGCAGCAGCGGCCGGAGGCTCGGGACCAGCATTCCGAGGCCCGCCGCTGCGACGGCGACGCTGGTCCAGGCCAGGTCCTGGCCAGCCACCTGCACCAGCGCCACCCCGACCGCGGCGACCACCGCGAACCCGACGCGGCGTGGTCCCCGGACCCGGGCTGACTCGGCGTCGTGGTCGCCGGCCGACGGCCCGTCGAGGGCGCGCAACCGACCGAGCATGAGCGCCGTGGTGGGCACGACCAGCGGCGCGAGTCCGAGGAACACCCAGCGCCAGGACACGTTCTCGGCCAGGTAGCCAGCCACGGTCGGGCCGACCACCGACGGCAGGACCCAGCCCGCGGCCATGATCCCGAACACCCGCGGGCGAACCTCGTCGGGGAACGCCCGGGCGACGACGAGGTAGAGCGCCACGATGATGAACCCGCCGCCGATGCCCTGGACCGCGCGCGCCAGCACGAACGGCACCATCGACTGCGCGACCCCCGCGAGCACGAGACCGCTGATGAAGATCGCCACCCCGCCGAAGAGCGGCCGCCGCGGTCCGACCCGGTCGGCGACCTCGCCCGCGGCGACCATCGCGACCAGGCTGGCGACCAGGAACCCGGTGAACGACCAGGCGTACAGCCCGAGCCCGTCGAGCTCGGCTGCCGCGATCGGCATCGCCGCGGCCACCGCCATCGCCTCGAACGCGACCAGGAAGACCGTCGCGAAGATCCCGATCACGAGGCGGGAGGAGTCCCCCCGCCAGAGCGAGGTCGTCGGCGGGATCGCTGTCACCACCAAACTCTAGGTACGGACCTGGCACACCCGCTACCGCCAATCGTCGCGAGCGGCCTGCGACTCTCGACCTAGGTCTTGCTGCCCCCGGCGGATCCCCCGTCGCCGTCGCCGTCGCCACCCGCGCGCAACGACTCGTAGATCTCCTGGCACGTGGGGCAGACCGGGAACTTCTTCGGGTCGCGGCTGGGGACCCACACCTTCCCGCACAGCGCGACCACGGGGCTCCCCATCACGGCGGACTCGACGATCGTGCCCTTCTTCACGTAGTGGGAGAAGCGCTCGTGGTCGCCGTCGCCGAACGACGTCTCCGGCCTGGGGTCGGTGATGGTCTGCGGCGCGGTGCCCAGCTCGGTGCTCATCGGCCCAGTGTAGGAAACCGCGACGGGCCGGCTAGTTCATCGTCGGGTCGTCGGGATAGGTCGACACCAGGGCGAGCTCGCCGACCTGGCGGCGTAGGACCGCCCGCCACAGCGTCGCGGGGTCGGCCACGAACGCGTCCTCCGGTCGGGCATCGACGACGTACCAGGAGCCGGTACCGATCTCCGCCTCGAGCTGCCCGCCCTGCCACCCGGCGTACCCGGCGAAGATCCGAAGGTCGTCGAGACCGCCGCTGACCAGCTCGGTCGGCGTGTCGAGGTCGACCAGCCCGACCGGTCCTTCCAGGCGCCGCCAGCCGATCGGGGTCTCGGTCTTCTCCTCGACCCGGGCCAGCCCGAGCGCGCTGTCGCGAGCGACCGGGCCGCCCTGGAACAGCACCTGCGGCGAGGTGGTCAGGACCTGCCAGGTGGGCAGGACGTCGCCGACGGGCACGGGCGACGCGCGGTTCACCACGACGCCGAGCGCCCCGTCGTCGTCGTGCTGGAGGACCAGGACCACGCTGCGGGCGAAGTTCGGGTCGGCGAGGTCCGGCGTGGCGACGAGCAACCGGCCGACCAGCCTCAGCCCATCCATCGCGCCATCATCGCGCACGGCCGGCCGGAGCCGGCCGACGCGCGAGCACCAACCCGGCGGTGGCGCCGACCAGGTCGGCGACGACGTCGGTCCAGTCCCCGCTCCGACCGGGCAGGAGGGAGTGCTGGATGACCTCGCTGGCAACCGCGTAGGCCAGGAGCCCCACCGCCAGCGGCCGCACCGGGAGAGCGACCCTGCGACCGGTCCAGGCCAGGGCGAGGAAGACCAGGACGTGCACGAGTTTGTCCGCGTACGGGAACAGCGGCGGGCCGGGCGCGCTCGGCCAGAGCAGCACGAATGCGCTGCCGGCGAGTGCAGCGACGAAGAGCCCGCGATCAGCCCAGCGCATCGGTGCCGAGCGGGTCGTCGTCCGCGCCGATCGGCGTGGGCGTCGCGACCTCGGCGCCGCCGGCGAGCGCCGCATCGCGGACCGCCTTCGCCACCGCGGTGGCGACGTCGGGGTTGAAGACGCTCGGCACGATGTAATTGGCGTTGAGCTCGTCGTCGGCAACCGTGGCGGCGAGCGCCCGGGCCGCGGCGAGCAGCAGGTTCGTGGTGATCTCGCGGCTGTGCGCGTCGAGCAGCCCGCGGAACACCCCGGGGAAGGCCAGCACGTTGTTGATCTGGTTCGGGTAGTCGCTGCGGCCGGTGGCCACCACCTTCGCATGCACGCGAGCGGCCGTCGGGTCGACCTCAGGGTCGGGGTTGGCCAGCGCGAACACGATCGCGTCCTCGCCCATGGTCGCGATGTCCTCACCGGTCAAGATGTTGGGCGCTGACACGCCGACGAAGACGTCGGCCCCGGCCAGCGCGCCCTTGAGGGTGCCGCTGTACCGGTCCGGGTTGGTGTGCTGCGCGATCCACCACAGGTCGCCGGTCAGGCCCGGGCGGTCGCGGTGGATCACCCCGGCAACGTCGGCGACGATCACGTGCTTCGCGCCGCCGGCGACCAGCAGCTTGAGCACCGCGGTCCCGGCTGCGCCGGCCCCGGACAGCACGATCTTGACGTCGGCGATGTCCTTCTCGACCCAGCGCAGGGCGTTCGTCAGCGCAGCGAGCACCACGATCGCCGTGCCGTGCTGATCGTCGTGGAACACCGGGATGTCGAGCAGCTGACGGAGCCGGCGCTCGACCTCGAAGCACTTCGGTGCAGCGATGTCCTCGAGGTTGATGCCGGCGAAGCCCGGCGCGATGATCTGCACCGTCCGGACGATCTCGTCGACGTCCTGGGTGTCCAGGCAGATCGGCCACGCGTCGATGCCGGCGAACCGCTTGAACAGGGCGGCCTTGCCCTCCATCACCGGAAGGGCCGCGGCTGGGCCGATGTTGCCGAGGCCCAGCACCGCCGAGCCGTCGGTCACGACGGCGACCGTGTTGCGCTTGATCGTCAG
>JACCYY010000361.1 GCA_013696235.1 Sporichthyaceae bacterium
CCAGGACCTCGGCGAGCTGGGCCAGCCGGTCGGTAGCCTCGCCCGGCCCGGGGCGGCCGAGCTCGTCGACGCCGGCGACGTCACGCGCAGCCAGCGTGTGCAGGCGGGCCAGCGCCTGGCGCGGCGCCTGCCGCCAGACTCCGACGAGCGCACCCAGCTCGACGTACGCGCGAGCCGCCCCGCGAACCACCGGGGCGGCGGCCGACCTGTCCTGGGCTGCCACGCGGACCTCGTCGACCTCGACGAGCCGGCCGAGCTCGATCGACGCCGCAGCCGCCGCGCCGCGCAGCGCTGACTCGGTGCGGACGGCGTCGCCCCGCCGCCGCAGCACCCGGTGCCCACCGAGGCGGTCGAGGGCGAGGCGCGTGGCGGCGACCGCCTGTGGCACACCGTCGAGCCGGGCCAGCGCGCCCAGCGGATCCACCTCGGCGGCGCGCGGGAGTGCCATGGGATCCACGGTAGGTGGAGCGGCCGGCGGCGGTCCGGGCCGGGGCCGGACCGTCCCGGCTACCGTTCGGCCGTGGTGCCCGACGCGCTCGTCGTCCTGGCTGCACTCGTCGTGGTTGCCGCCGCGGTCCTGGTCGTCCGGCGATTCTTGACGTCGCGCCGCGACCTCGGCACCAGCGTCGACCAGGCGACCTTCGCCACTCTGCACACGGCTTCGCTGGCCGCACCACCGCTGCGTGCCGGCCTGGACCGGCTCGCCGCCGAGAAGGCGGCGCGGCACCTGCGAACTCTGCTCGGAACTCCGGCCGTTGCCTTGGTCGACCGGGAGCAGGTGCTGGCCTGGGACGGGGCCGCCGAGGAGCACGCTGACGCGACCATGCGGCACGCCGCCACGACGCTCGACACCGGCCGATCTGAGGTGATCGGGCGAGACGAGGTCTCCTGCGGACGGCTGGACTGCCGCATCAGCCACGCGATCGCGGTCCCGCTGCTGGTCGAGGACCGGATCGTTGGTGCACTCGTGACGTACTCGACGTACGCGTCGGCCAATCTCGTGCGGGCCGCGAACGAGGTCGGCCGATGGGTCTCGGCACAGCTCGACCTGGCCGAGCTCGACGCCTCGCGGACACGAGCGATGGAGGCCGAGGTCCGGGCGCTCCGCGCGCAGATCAGCCCGCACTTCATCTACAACTCGCTCGGCGCCATCGCCTCGTTCGTCCGGACCGACCCGGAACGCGCTCGCGACCTGCTCCTGGAGTTCGCCGACTTCACCCGCTACTCGTTCCGCCGGTACGGGGACTTCACGACGCTCGCCGAGGAGCTCCAGTCGATCGAGCGCTACCTGCTGCTCGAGCGGGCCCGCTTTGGTGACCGGCTCCGAGTCACGCTGCGGGTCGCGCCGGAGGTGCTGCCGGTCGCCGTCCCGTTCCTCTGCCTGCAGCCGATCGTCGAGAACGCCGTACGGCACGGGCTGGCCGACAAGGACGGCGTCGGCCAGGTCACCATCCAGGCCCTGGACGTCGGTGCGGAGGCGCACATCAGCATCGAGGACGACGGGGTCGGCATGGACCCCGAGCAGATGCGCCGCACGCTGGCCGGCGACCCGACGGGTGACAGCGTCGGGCTCGGCAACGTGGACGAGCGCCTGCGGACCGTCTACGGCGACGACTACGGCCTCGTCGTCGAGACCGCTCCCGGCGCCGGCACCAAGGTCAGCCTCCGGGTGCCGAAGTACGCCCCCGGCGTCCGCGCGGGGACTTGAGCCCCAGCGGCCGATCACGGAGGGCATCGCTGGGCGCTGGGCGTCCTCCGGCCCGGCGCGTCGCGGGGCGCAGCGCCCATCGATCAGCCTGCCGGCGGGGTGGCGGGGTGGAGGGTTGGCGGGTTGGCGGCCGTACGGTGGACACGTGTTCATCCTCGAGCTCGAGTTCGACGGCGACGAACGTCGCCTGGCCGCGCGACCCGCGCACCGCGATCGGCTGCTCGCGCTGCACGCTTCTGGTCGACTGGTGCTGGCTGGACCGTGGGAAGACGACTCCGGCGCCGTGCTGGTGTTCAACACGG
>JACCYY010000366.1 GCA_013696235.1 Sporichthyaceae bacterium
TCACCTCGATCCTCCAGGCGAGCCTCGCCCAGCTCTCGATCGCCGCGAACGAGGACATGCGCCGGATCACGGCCTGGGCCGCCATGATCGCCGTGCCGACCATGATCGCCGGGATCTACGGCATGAACTTCACCTACATGCCCGAGCTGGACTGGCCCATCGGGTACCCGCTCGTGCTCCTGCTGATCGCCGGGATCTGCGCAGTGCTCTACAAGCGCTTCAAGAGCGCCGGCTGGCTCTGAGCCAGCGCGGCCAACCCCTTCGACAAGCGGCTCTCCGAGCCCAGTGCGCACCCCCACTCAGCATCAGGGCGCGACTGCGGCTCTTCGGCGACCGGATCGTCGACGTCGGTCTCACGGCCGAGCAGGCGTGCGGTCCTCGGCGATCTGTGACGGGTCCTCGAGCGGTGCGGCTGCGGGGTCAGGCCGCGGGCGCCTGCGCGATCCGGACGGTGTTGCCCGACGGGTCGCGGAACGCGCAGTCGCGCGGGCCCCAGGACTGGTCGATGGGCTCCTGGAGGACCTCCGCGCCGGAGGCGCGCACGGTCTCGAAGGTCGCGTCGACGTCGTCGGACCGGAACACGGTCATCGGCAGGACGCCCTTGGTGAGGAGCTCTTGCAGGGCGTCACCGTCGGCCTGCGAGCGGCCGGCATGAGGCACGGAGAGCACGATCTCGAGTCCGGGCTGCGCGTCGCTGCCGAGCGTGACCCAGCGGAATCCGTCCGAGGCCACGTCGTTGCGCACCTGGAGGCCGAGCGCGTCGCCGTAGAAGGCGATCGACTCGTCGACGTCGTTGACGGTGATGTGGCAGTACTGGAGCGCGATTGTCATAACCGTGACTTTAGGCTGCGGCCCCCCTGGTCGCTTCTCCGATCCTGCTCGATGCGTTCCGGACCGGGCGCGTCTGCGTCTTCGCGACGCAGGCGGGCATGGCCTTGACCGCGTCGTGCTCGTGGCTCCGGTATGCCGTCGGGGTGTCCCCGACGATCTCGGCGAACCGCGAGCTGAACGAGCCGAGTGAGGTGCAGCCGACCTCCATGCACGCGTCCGTCACGCTCACGCCCGCCCGCAGCAACGCCATCGCACGCTCGATCCTGCGGGTCATCAGGTAGCTGTACGGCGTCTCGCCGTATGCCGCACGGAACCGGCGCGAGAAGTGCGCGGGCGACATGAGCGCCCTGCGGGCCATCGTCGGGACGTCGAGCGGTTTCGCGTACTCACGGTCGATCAGATCCCGGGCACGTCGCAGGTGAGCGAGGTTCTCGAGCTCCTGCGGGGTCATGTTCCGACGGTAGCAACCGGCGCGTCTGACGTCAGATGCCCCTTTGCGACTCCAGGTCAGCCGACGATCCCGGTTTCAAACCCCATCTCCTAGCGGCGGCGCGCGTCGCGGAGGTGGCGTGCCTGCTGCCAGGTCTCGACCAGCCGCTGGCGGATCAACCGCGTGACGTCGAGCGGCAGCTTGCCGGCGTACTCAGCCGGCTCGATCTGCCGGCCGACCACCATGACGATCTTGGGTCGGCGCCAGATCGCGGTGAACGCGGCGCGCAGGGTCTCCGCCTCGGTGCCGTGGCCGATGTCGCGCGCGTCGTGGTGCGCGATCACCACGATCGGTACGTTCGTCGCGAGCGCCATCCGGGCCGCCCCGGACCGCAGACGTCGGGGCGCGCCTTCCTCCGGAGACGTGACGTCCCCCTCGGGGTAGAGCGCCACGATCTCCCCCGCGAGCAGCGCCGCCTCCGCCTGCTCGTACGCGCCGACCCGGTCGGGTCCGCTGGGCAGGACCGGGATGAACCCGGACCGCCGCAGGATCGGTCCGAGCACCACGTGGTCGAACACCTCCTGCGTCGCCAGGAACCGGACGTGCGCATGCTCGCTGCAGTCGGGGCTGTGACCCGGGGCGTGCGAGGAGATCGGCTTCAGGCCGTTGCGGTCCAGGCTGGCCAGGACGATCGGGGTGTCGGCGATCGTGGTGTGGTTCACCACGACCAGGGCCGGGCCACGTGTCGGCAGGTGCTCGACCCCGACGAGCTCGACGCGTCCGGTCCACCAGGCCAGAAACCGGGCGACGCTCGGGACGGTCACCAGGTCGGTGCTGCGCAAGATCATGCCGGCGGCTCGAACCGGGAGGTGCGGACCAGGCCGGCGGCGCGACCCTTGGCCGACACCACGAGCGACATCTTCCGCGACGCCTCGTCGATCATCTCGGACCCGAGCATCGCCGCACCGCGCATCCCGCCATCCGCGGAGGTCCAGTAGGCGTACGCCTCGAGGACCGTCTCGGCCCGCTCGAAGTCGGCCTGCGACGGCGCGTAGATCTCGTTCGCCGGCTCGATCTGTCCCGGGTGCAGCACCCACTTGCCGTCGAACCCGAGGGCGGCGGAGCGCCCGGCCACCCGGCGGAAGCCGTCGAGGTCGTGGACCGCGAGGTACGGGCCGTCGATCACCTGCAGATCGTTGGCGCGGGCGGCGACCAGGAGCTTGAAGAGGACGTAGTGGTAGGCGTCGCCGACGTCGTAGCCGGGCGGCTGCTCACCGACGACCAGCGTCGGCAGGTTGACGCTCGCCATGAAGTCAGCCGGCCCGAAGACGATCGTCTCCAGGCGTGGGCTCGCACCGGCGATCGCGTCCACGGCGACCAGGCCGCGCGCACTCTCGATCTGGGCCTCGATGCCGATCCGCCCGACCGGCAGGCCGACCGCCGCCTCGACCTGGCCCAGCAGGAGGTCCAGCCACTGCACGTGCGCCACCGACTCGACCTTCGGGAGCACGAGGCAGTCGAGCGAGTCGCCGGCGCCCTCGACGACGTCGATCACGTCGCGGTAGGCCCAGCGGGCGGTGGCGTCGTTCACCCGGACCGCCCTGGTGTGACCGGACCAGTCACCGCCCTTCAGCGCCGCGACGACGTTCGCGCGGGCGCGTTCCTTCGCCAACGGTGCCACCGAGTCCTCGAGATCGAGGAACACCTCGTCCGCCGGAAGCTCCGGCGCCCTGGCCAGCATCTTCGGGCTCGCGCCGGGCACGGCCAGGCAGGAGCGGCGAGGACGTGGCGCGACCGGCATGGCGCGGATGCTAGCGAGCGGCTCGAGCCGCCCACGTGGCCGGCGACCACGGTCGCCGGCTACTCCGCCGGGATCGACGCTGACGTGCCACGTGACCGCGCACTCACGACCAGACCGAGACCGCCGAGCAGCAGGACCAGAGCCGGCACGGCCAGCCATGGCAGCTCCTGGTCGAGCCAGACCCAGGCGAGGAGCGCGGCCCCCGGGATCTCGAACAAGATCACCAAGGAGACCACCGTCGAGCTCACCGACTTCAGGACCCGGTTGAAGACGGAGTGGCCGAGAAGCTGCGGGCCGACGGTGACGGCGACCAGCAACCACCACGTACGTGCGTCGTAGCCGACCAGGGCCGAGCCGGTGAGAACGCATGCGGCGAGCAGGACGGTCGCCGCCGTCGTGTAGCACAGCGTCGTGTAGGTGGTCGTGCCGAGGCTCTTGCGGACCTCCTCGCCGAGCACGACGTAGCCCGCGCCGAGGATCCCGCCGAGGAGCGCGAGCCCGTCGCCGAGGAGTGCGTCGCCGGACACGGAGAGGTCGAGGCCGGTGAGCAGCACGGCGCCGGCCACCGAGACGGCGATGCCGACCCAGGCGCGCCTGGTCACCTCGAAGCCTCGCCACCGCGCGATCAACGCCGTCCACACCGGTTGCAGGCAGACCAGCGCCGTGGCCGAGGCAACGCTGGTCAGCGTGAGACTCGGCACCCAGGTGGCGAAGTGCGCGGCGAGGAGGACTCCGGCGCCGACCGTCAACCGCCACTGGCGGCGCGACATCGTCCGGAGCTCGGTCCGCCGGCGCAGCGCCATGATCGGCGCGGTCGCCGCGGCGCCCAGCGCGTTGCGCCAGAACGCGATGGCGAGAGCTGGCGCCACCGCGGCGGCCATCACCGGCCCGGAGGTGGCCACAGCCACGACGCCGACCGCCATCAGGAGGGCGTCCGCCGGCGCCGGCCGGCTGATCGCGCTCTCCCGCTCGACCGGCTCCGCCACCGGGCCACTGTGCCAGCCGTCCGTGCACCGGCTGTGCCAGGCTGGCGACCGTGACATCCGGTCAGGAGACGTCGGCGGCAGCGAATCGGCTCCCTGACGGTGCGGCGACGCTCGTCGCCGAGGCCACCCGCAAGGCCGGGCTGGTCTGGCTCGCCTACGGGGACGACGCCGGCCGGACCGCGCCCCGACCGGCGTGGCACGTGTGGGTCGAGGGTGCGGCGTACGTCGTGACCGGTGGCGCCGAGCAGCATCTTCCGGGCCTGGCCGACGCCACCGACGTGAGCGTGGTGGTGCCCAGCAAGGACACCCGAGCGCGACTGGTCACCTGGTCCGGTCGCGCGGCGGTCGTGACCGAGGCCAGCGAGCCGTGGGTCGCGGCCACGACCGCCCTGGCCGCCGCCCGCCTCAACGCCGAGGGCGGGGTCGCGATGATCGAGCGCTGGTCGAGGGAGTGCAGCGTCGTGCAGATCACCCCGACCGGCTCCGTCGTGGAGAGCGCCGAGGACCCGTCCCAGCGGTCGCTGGCCGCCCCGCCTCGGCCGACCGACGCGACGACGCTCGGCCGCCAGCCGCGCATGCTCGGCGGCGTCCGCCGCACGCGCCGCTGACCGAACGCGGTTTCACGGGGGCGGAGTCGCCCGCGGGTGGCTACCCTTCGGCGGTGAGCGCTGGGCTGTCGCGGGTCTTTGTCGCCCGACTGGCCGGGACCGCCGTGTTCGACCCGAACGGCGATCAGGTTGGGCGGGTGCGCGACGTCGTCGTGATCATGCGGGCCGACCGACCGCCCGGGGTCATCGGCGTCGTCGCCGAGGTGCCCGGCCGCCGCCGGATCTTCCTCCCGATCACCCGGATCACCGCCGTCGACACCGGCCGCGTGATCACCACCGGGCTGCTCAACATCAAGCGCTTCGAGCAGCGACCCGGCGAGACGATGGTGCTCGGCGAGCTGCTCGACCGGCAGATCTCCACCACGGAAGGGATGCTCGACGCGACCGTCGTCGACGTCGGCATCGAGCAGACCCGGACCGGCGACTGGGTGATCGCCAAGCTCGCGGTCCGCGAGGGCACCGGTCGGTTCCGGCGGCGCGGCCCGACGCGGGTGCTGGACTGGTTCGACGTCGTCGGCCTGATGACGGTGAGCGCGGAGCAGGGCGCGGAGACGCTCCTGGCGAGCCTGGCCGACCTCCGGCCGGCCGACCTGGCCGGCGTCCTCCACGACCTCTCGGAGAAGCGCCGCGCCGAGGTCGCGGCCGCGCTCGACGACGAGCGCCTGGCCGACGTCCTCGAGGAGCTGCCCGAGGACGACCAGGTGGAGATCATCGGGAACCTCGCCGCCGAGCGAGCCGCCGACGTGCTCGAGGCGATGGGTCCAGACGACGCCGCCGACCTGCTGGCCGAGCTTCCGACCGACCAGGCCGAGGCGCTCCTGGCCCTGATGGAGCCGGACGAGGCAGCGCCGGTCCGGCGCCTGCTCTCGTACTCCGAGGACACCGCCGGCGGCCTCATGACGTCCGAGCCGGTGATCCTCGGACCGGACACCACGGTGGCCGAGGCGCTGGCGCACGTCCGGAACCCGGATCTCTCGCCGGCCGTCGCGGCGGTGGTGTACGTGTGCCGGCCGCCGCTGGAGACACCGACGGGACGCTTCCTCGGGATGGTCCACATCCAGGCGCTGCTGCGGGACCCGCCGTCCGCGCTGGTGTCCGGGATGCTCGACCAGAACATCGACCCGCTCCGGCCGGGACAGAGCCTGGCCGCGGTGACCAGCCATCTCGCGACGTACAACCTCGTCGCCGCACCGGTCGTGGACGAGGCAGGACGGCTCGTGGGCGCGGTGACCGTCGACGACGTGCTCGACCACCTCCTGCCGGAGGACTGGCGCGAGTCTGGAGGAGAGGTCGAGGTGAGCGATGCCTCGTGAGACCCGGGAACGCCGCGGCCTGCCCCGCCTGGACCAGCCGGTCGAGCCGCGCCGGGCGATCCCCCGACCGCACTACGACCCAGAGGCGTTCGGCCGCCTGTCCGAGCGGATCGCCAGGTTCATCGGGACCGGTCGCTTCCTCGTCTACATGACGATCTTCATCATCCTCTGGGTGATCTGGAACGTCGCCGGCCCGGACCCGTCCCGCTGGGACGAGTACCCGTTCATCTTCCTCACGCTCATCCTCAGCCTGCAGGCCTCGTACGCGGCGCCGCTGATCCTGCTCGCGCAGAACCGGCAGGCCGACCGCGACCGGGTCAACCTGGACCAGGACCGCCAGTCCACGGATCGGTCGCGCGAGAACATGGAGTACCTCGCCCGCGAGGTCGCCGCGCTGCGGATCGGGCTCGGCGAGGTGGCGACCCGCGACTACCTGCGCTCTGAGCTGCGCGACCTGCTCGAGGACCTCGAGGCGCGCGCATCGACCGAACGATCGCGCCCGACGAACGACCCGGTCCAGCACGCGGGGCCGCACTGACCCGGCGCCGCACCTCGTGGCCGCTGGTACTGTCGGTTGCGTACGAAAAGTACGTACGACAGGGGAGCGCCGAGCGCTGAGAGTGCGGGAAACCGCAGACCCTCGAACCTGATCTGGGTAATGCCAGCGCAGGGAGTCGGTTGAGAGCCGCCCGGTGCACTCGTCGGAACTCGACGGGTGCACCCGCACGTCCGGGCGGCCCTCGCTCGCGAACGACTCCTCCTCGAACCGTCTGAGGAGGTCACATGACCAGCACCACCGCACCCGCGCCGGCTCGCAGCCGGTGGCGCACCGTCGACATCGTCGTGGCGGGCGTCGTCGCCGCCGCGTTCGGCGTCGTCTTCTTCTACTGGAACCAGCTCTGGAACGTCCTCGAGCCTGCGTTCGTCGCGTTCCCACCCGGCCGCGCGCTGATCTACGGCATGTGGCTCCTGCCCGGCGTGCTCGGTGGCTTGATCATCCGACGCCCGGGTGCTGCGCTGTTCTGCGAGCTCGTCGCGGCGCTCATCTCGGCTGCGCTCGGCTCCTCGCTCGGGCTCGTCGTCGTCCTGTACGGGCTCGGGCAGGGCCTCGGTGCCGAGCTGGCGTTCGCTGCCACCCGCTACCGCCGCTGGGGCCTGCCGGTCGCGCTGCTCGCCGGCGGGCTCGCTGGGCTGGTCCCGGCGATCGTGGACCCGATTGCCTACTACCCGGACTTCACCGCCGGGTGGCGCATCGCCTGGGCCGCGATCGTGGTGGCCAGCTCGATGCTCATCGCCGGGCTCGGCAGCTGGCTCCTGGTCCGCGCCCTGGCACCGACGGGTGTGCTCGCACCGTTCGCCGCGGGGCGCGATCAGCACCTCACATGACGGCATCCCGATGACGGCATCCCGATGACGGCATCCCGATGACGGGGGCTGCCCCGCGCGGCCCGGCGTCGATCCGCATCCGCGGGTGGGGGTGGCGCCATGCCGGGCGCCGCGCGTGGGCCCTGCGCGATCTCGACCTGAGCGTCGAGCCAGGCGAGCGCGTGCTCCTGCTCGGACCGAGCGGAAGTGGCAAGTCCACGCTGCTGCAGGGGCTGGCTGGACTGCTCGACCCGGAGAGCGGCGAGACCGCCGGCGCGCTCGAGATCGACGGCGTCGACCCCCGCCTGTCGCGCGGGCGGGTCGGTCTGGTCATGCAGGATCCCGAGAGCCAGCTCGTCATGGGCCGGGCTGGCGACGACGTCGCGTTCGGGCCGGCGAATCTCGGGGTCTCGCGCGACGAGATCTGGTTCCGCGTCGACGCCGCACTCGCGGCGGTCGGGTTCCCGTACGGGCGAGACCACCCGACCGGTGCCCTGTCCGGTGGCGAGCAGCAACGTCTCGTCCTCGCCGGCACGATCGCGATGCAGCCCGGCCTGCTGCTGCTCGACGAGCCGACGGCAAACCTCGACCCGGTCGGGGCCGGGCTCGTCCGCGAGACGGTACGCCGGATCTGCGCCGACCGAGCGCGAACGCTCCTCCTCGTCGAGCACCGGGTGGCCGAGGTCCTCGACCTCGTCGACCGTGTGGTGGTGCTGGAGCCGGGCCGTGGAGTCCGGGTCGACGGTCCGCCCGGCGAGGTCTTCGACACGTACGGCGAGGCGCTCGCTGCCATGGGCGTGTGGATCCCGGGCGTACCGACGCGCGCGCGCCGCGCGCCCTCGGGCCGGGCTCCGGGCGAGTCGCTGGTCGAGGCGGTCCACGCCGGCTTCCGCTATCCGGGAGCGCCGCGGCCGGCGGTCGAGGACGCCTCGCTGGCGCTCCGGGCCGGGACCGCGACCGCCCTGGTCGGGCCGAACGGTTCTGGGAAGTCCACGCTGGCCATGCTCCTGGCCGGGCTCGCCAGACCCCGCCCGGGCGAGGTGATCGGGACCAGTGCGCTGGCCGGGTCGGCCCGCACCCGCTCACTGTCGCGATGGCCGGCCCGACTGCTCGCCGATCACGTCGGCACCGTGTTCCAGGACCCCGAGCACCAGTTCCTCACCTCCACCGTCCGGGCCGAGCTCGCGCTCGGGCCAAGTCGAGTCGGCGTGGCTCCGCGGGAGGTGACCGGCCGCGTCGACGACCTGCTCGCCCGGCTGCACCTCGATCACCTGGCGACCGCCAACCCGTTCACGCTCTCCGGCGGGGAGAAGCGACGGCTCTCCGTCGGCACCGCCATTGCCTGCCGTCCGCAC
Organism: Sporichthyaceae bacterium; assembly: GCA_013696235.1. Taxonomy (GTDB): domain Bacteria; phylum Actinomycetota; class Actinomycetes; order JACCYY01; family JACCYY01; genus JACCYY01. Next base: position 8,690 of record JACCYY010000366.1, read on the forward strand.
GTTCTCGTCCTGGACGAACCCACGTTCGGGCAAGACCGTCGGACCTGGCTGGAGCTCCTCGACCTCTTGGCCGGCCTGCGCGACGCCGGCTCCGACCTGTGCCTCGCGACCCACGACGAGGCATTCGTGGCAGCCCTGGCCGACGAGATCGCGGTGCTCGATCAGGGCCGGATCGGCCAGCGGCCGACGGGGGGAGCTGGCGCGAGCGCGTCCACTGGTGCCGCCGACCTCCGGCGACCTGATCGGCCTGGCCGGTGACCGCGCTGATTGGTCCGATCGCGCGAGCGGACAGCGCGCTGGCGCAGGTTCATCCGCTCGCCAAGCTCGGCGCGGCCACCGCCGTGATGCTGGCGCTCCTGCCGACGGTGGACCCGGTGACGCCGGCGATCCTGCTCGCCGTCACGCTCGGCCTGCTGCCGACGACTGGGATCAGGCTCGGTGCGCTGCTGCGGCGGGCCTGGCCGATCCTCCTCGGCGCCGTGTCGGTCGCGCTCGCGAACGCCCTGTACGGCGATGGCGGAGGTCGCGTCGTCATCGACGTCGGTCCGCTCGAGCTGACCGCGGGCGACGTCTCGAGCGGCGCGACACTCGGGCTCCGGCTCATCGCGATCGCGCTGCCCGGTGTGCTGGCGTTCGCAACCACAGATCCGACCGACCTCGCCGACGCACTCGTGCAGCAGCTCCGGCTCCCGGCCCGATTCGCCGTCGGCGCCCTTGCGGCCCTTCGGCTGGTGCCCTTGCTGGGCGCGGACTGGGATGCGATCCGGCGAGCTCGACGGTCCCGTGGGATGGCGGCCGGGCGCAACCCGGCGCGCGCGACCGGGATCTTCGCCAGCCAGGTGTTCACGCTGCTGGTTGCCGCGATCCGCAGGGCGAGCCGGCTGGCCACCGCCATGGACGCTCGTGCGTTCGGCGCAGCCGCCCACCCCACCACGGCCCGGGATCTCCCGGTGAAGCCGGGCGACTGGTCGTTCCTGCTTGTGGCCTTGGCGCTGACGCTGGCCGCAACGGCGATCAGCGTGACCCTCGGCACCTGGCAGCTCGTCCTCACCTGACCGGCCGCCGCCCGCACCTCTGCCATCGTTTCGCCACACTGATCTCGTGAAGCTGCTGGTGCGGAGCTCGCGCGTGCTCTCCGCCGCGATGGCCACCTCGGCGCTCGTCGCATTCCTCTGCACCCGCCCTCATGACCATCGGTCGGCGTCGCCGAGCCGGCGCGTGCACGACGTACGATCGAAGGCATGAGCCCCATGCCGACGGTCGACGAGGTCACGGCCGCCCTCGCGAAGGTGCTCGACCCTGAGATCAACCGCCCGATCACCGATCTGGGCATGGTGGACAGCGTCGATGTCCGGTCCGACGGGACGGTGCGCGTCCAGGTGCTGCTGACGACGCCCGGCTGCCCGCTGAAGGACAAGATCAACGCGGACGTGACCGCGGCGGTGAGTGCACTGCCTGGCGTTACAGCGGTCCAGGTCGGTCTCGGCATCATGAACGAGGACCAGCTCGGCAACCTCAAGAGCCAGCTGCGCGGTGGCCGACCGGAGAAGACGATCCCGTTCTCCCGCCCCGACTCGCTGACCCGGGTGTACGCGATCGCCTCCGGCAAGGGCGGGGTCGGGAAGTCGTCGATCACCGTGAACCTCGCCGCGGCGATGGCCGCCGATGGTCTCGCCGTCGGCGTGGTGGACGCCGACATCTACGGCCACTCGATCCCGGGGATGCTGGGGACGAGCGACCGGCCCACCCGCGTCTCGGACATGATCATGCCGCCGCAGGCATACGGCGTGAAGGTGATCTCGATCGGGATGTTCACCGAGAACAACCAGCCGGTGGTGTGGCGCGGGCCGATGCTGCACCGCGCGCTGCAGCAGTTCCTCGCCGACGTCTACTGGGGCGACCTCGACGTGCTGCTCCTCGACCTGCCACCGGGCACCGGCGACATGGCGATCTCGGTCGCCCAGCTCGTCCCCACCGCCGAGATCGTCGTCGTCACCACGCCGCAGCAGGCAGCCGCCGAGGTGGCCGAGCGGGCCGGCGCGATCTCCACGCAGACCCACCAGCGCGTGGTCGGGGTGATCGAGAACATGTCCGGCCTGCCGTGCCCGCACTGCGGCGAGCTGCTCGACGTCTTCGGGTCAGGCGGTGGCCGACGAGTGGCCGAGGGGCTCACCCGCCTCCTCGGTACCGACGTCGCAGTGCTCGCCGAGATCCCGATCGACCCGCGGCTGCGCGCCGGCGCGGACGCTGGCCGGCCCCTCGTGATCACTGATCCCGACGCGCCCGCGTCCAAGCAGCTCCGCGCGGTTGCCAGCCGGCTCGGGCAGCGCTCCCGCGGCCTCGTCGGCCGCCCGCTGACGCTCACCCCCGTCGGCTGACCGCCACGCCGCCCCCGGGCGGCGGATCAGGTGGCGTCGACGTCGTACGGCGGACGCTGCCCGGCCGGTGTGAGGGCGGCCGCCATCGCTGGTGGCAGCGCCGGGCCGTCCGAGGCCGGGCCGCTCGAAACCGAGCCGTCGGGATCAGGGTCGACCGCAGCCGGACCGTTCGCCGACCCGTTGGCTGCGCCCCCGATCGGCTCGGCTCCGTCGGCAGCGCCGGGTCCAACCGGTGCCGCAGGGCCGACGGTCTTCGTCTTGTTCGGCGACCTGCCGCCGCGCAGAGAGTCCCGCAGGCCCTTGCCTCGAAGCTCGGCCAGCGTGCCGTCCTCCTCGACCGGGTCGAGGACGTACCGCTTCGCCATCTTGCGCGGGTCGAGCTCTTTCAGCTCGCGGAGCTCACGCATGTGCGGCTCGAGGTCGGCGGTGAGCTCGCTCCTGGCCGACTCGGCCATGCCGCGCAGACGCCGGATGAGCCGAGCCGCCTGCACCGCGACCTCCGGCAGCCGCTCCGGCCCGAACACGAGCAGAGCAACGACACCGAGGACGAAGAACTCCGGCAGACCGACGTCGAACACATGCCGAGCGTACGTCCCTGCTCGCCACCGGGCAGCGCAGCGTGTCGTCGACCACCTCCAGACCAGCGCGGGCTCGCTCCGAGCCCGAGCCGTCAGGTGTCGGTCTGGGACCCCAGCACGACGTTCAAGGTCTCGGTGTCTCCGTCCTGGCTCTCCACCTCGAGCTCGATGGTGTCGCCGGGCACATGCGAGCGAATCGCAATGATCAGCTCGTCCGCGCCGTCGACGACGATCCCGTCCACCGACAAGATGACGTCCCCGGTCTCGATCCCGGCCTTCGCTGCCGGTCCGTCCGGCACGACTGCCGGGGTGCCGCCGGCGTCCGCGCTGATCTTCGCGCCGGGGCCCTCGTACGTGCGGTCGACCGAGGCACCGATGACGGGGTACACGGCCTCGCCGGTCTCGATCAGCTGCTCGGCGGTGAGCTGCGCCTGACCGATCGGGATCGCGAACCCGAGACCGACGCTGCCCGCCTGGCCATCACCGCCGGCGCTCGGGTCGGCGATCGCGGAGTTCACCCCGATCACCCGACCAGCGGCGTCCACGAGCGGACCACCGGAGTTCCCGGGGTTGATTGCCGCGTCGGTCTGGATCGCGTTGATGAACGACAGGTCACCCTCGCCACCGGCGGTGACCGGCCGGTTGACGGCGCTCACGATGCCGGAGGTGACGGTCGCGTCCAGGCCGAGCGGTGACCCGATCGCGACGACGGTGTCGCCGACCACGACGTCCTGGGAGTCTCCGAGCTCGAGCGGAACGAGGTCCTCGACCCCCTCGACCTGGAGCACCGCGAGATCGTACGAGGGGCTCCGCCCGACGACCTCTGCCTCGGCGACCTGTCCGTCGTTGAAGCGGACCGAGATCGTGCCCCGGCCGTCGGCTGCTGCGGCGACGACGTGGTTGTTGGTGAGGATGTAGCCGTCGACACCGATGACGAACCCGGAACCGGTGCCCTCGACGGTTGCCGTGGACTCGCGGATCGACACCACGCTCGGCAGCACGCGCTGCGCGATTCCGGCCACGGTGTCCGGGGCGCGCTGCGGCGCGCCGTCGGGAGACTGGTCACCCGGGTCGTCCACCACCGGGTTGAACGGGCTGCCGTTGCCCGCGGTCGACTCGTCGACCACCCGATCGGCGACGAGGTAGCCGACCCCGCCCCCGGCGGCGGCGGCGATGACTGTCAGCGCGAGGGCGCCGGCGAGGAGGCCGCCGCGCCGGCGGCGGGCTGGTTGCGGCGGTTGGGGCGGCCCGGGGGGTGCGCTGGCGGCAGCCCACTGCTGCCGCTCCATCTCGTAGCCGTAGCGCGGTGACTCCCCGCCGCGTGCCGGCGGAGGGTAGGGCGACGACGGCTGGCCGTAGCCGGGCTGGCGAGAGGGGCCGCGGGCACCGACGTCAGGGGTGTTCCAGCCCGGCGAGCCCGGCTGACCGCTGCCC
>JACCYY010000034.1 GCA_013696235.1 Sporichthyaceae bacterium
CGGAAGGCCCCGGGCCTCGTTGCCGAACAGCCACATGGTCGGTGCGGCGAGGCCACCGCTGTCGAGCTCGTCGTCGAGGTCGTGGTCGCCGCCGCCGTCGGCAGCGAGGACGCGCATCCCGGACAACCTGGCGAGCGCGACCGCGGCCGCCACCTCGACACCGGTGGCGATCGGGAGGTGGAAGAGGCTGCCGGTGGAGGCTCGGACGCACTTGGGGTTGGCGAGCTCGACCGACTCCGGGCTGAAGACGACGGCGTCGGCACCGGCCGCGTCAGCGGTCCGCACGATCGTGCCGGCGTTGCCCGGGTCACGGACAGCGGCCAGCACAGCGACCAGGCGCGGCGCTGTGCCCAGGGCGACCTCCGGTCCGACGTCGACCCGGGCGCAGACCGCGATCACGCCCTGCGGGGTGGTCGTGCCCGACAGGGCAGTGACGGCGGCGTCGGACGCGTCGTACACGCGCGCCCCCGCGGCGAGCGCATCGTCGGCCAGCGCGCGATGGCGGGCGGCGTCGGCAGAGGCGAGAAACAGCTCGCGGACCGCACCGGCGGCCACGGCCTCACGGACGGCCTGCGGACCCTCGGCGAGGAACTCCCCCGCCGACTCGCGAAACGTGCGACGGTGCAGCCGCCTGGCGTGGGCGACCCGAGCCTTCGATGCTGGGGCGAGCACAGCTGCTCGGCTGCCAACGACCCGGGGGACCGACCGCCTAGGCGGCCGACTCCCGCGGCGCGTTGAGGTCGGAGGGCAGCGCGGCGCGCGCAGTCGCCACGAGCGTGGTGAAGGCGGCCGGGTCGTTCACGGCCAGCTCGGCGAGCATGCGTCGGTCGACCTGGACGCCGCCCTCGCGCAGGCCCTGGATGAGCCGGTTGTAGGTCATGCCGTTCGCCCGGGCAGCGGCGTTGATCCGCTGGATCCAGAGCTTGCGGAAGTCGCCCTTGCGGGCCCGCCGGTCGCGGTAGGCGTAGACCAGCGAATGGGTGACCTGCTCCTTGGCCTTGCGGTACAGCCGCGAGCGCTGCCCGCGATACCCGCTCGCCCGCTCGAGCGTCGTCCGGCGCTTCTTGTGGGCGTTGACCGCCCGCTTGACGCGTGCCACGTGTGTGCTCCTTCACTCTCCCGGAAGTGCTCCCGGGTCGGACCGGTCAGCGCGCTGCCGCCGGTCTGGGTCTGGGGTGCTGGGTGCGGGACTACTTGCCCAGCAGCCGCTTGACCTTGCCGACGTCGGCCTTCGAGGTGACGACGTCCATGCCGAGCCGGCGCGTACGCGACGAGGACTTGGCCTCGAACTTGTGCCGGCGGTTCGCCTGCTCACGCATGACCTTGCCCGTGCCGGTGAGCCGGAAGCGCTTCTTCGCTCCGCTGTGCGTCTTCATCTTCGGCATGGCGCCGTGGTCTCCTCGCAGGTCCTCGAGCCCGGGCAGTCGTCCGGGCTGTCGTGCGTCTTGCAGCGGCCGCCCGGGTGGGCGACCGGTTGGTTCAGGTGGCCTTGCGCACAGCCCTGGGCTTGGCAGCAGGGCTCGGCCGGACCGGGCGGGGGGCGACCGGTGCAACCGGGTCCGGGCCCGGGGTTGCATCCGCAACCTGGTCCGCGGTTTCGCCGCTGGCTTCATCGGTGGCGGGTGGTGCGGCCGGTGCGTCGGTCTTTGGAGCGACCGCTTCCGCGGGTTCCTCGACCTCCATGGACGCCTCCTCCGTGGATGCGTCGGCGCCCGTGGATGCCTCGGCATCGGCCGGAGGAGTCGGCGCATCCAGCGGTACCGCATCGGCGGGAGCGAACCCGTCGACGTCGGTGCCGTCCGTGGTGGCCCGAGCCCGTCGGCGCTGCGCGTTCGCCTCGTCGTCGGCGCGCCGGCGTGCGCGCGCGACCTCCTTGTCGGCCTCGCGCTCGGCCTTGGCGTCCGCCTTGCGGCGGTGCGGGCCGAGCACCATGATCATGTTGCGTCCGTCCTGCTTCGGGGCCGACTCGACCCAGCCGAGCTCGTTCACGTCCTCCGCGAGCTTGGCGAGGAGCTTGAACCCCAGCTCGGGCCGGTGCTGCTCGCGACCGCGGAACATGATCGTGATCTTGACCTTGTCGCCCTGGCCGAGGAACCGTACGACGTGACCCTTCTTGGTCTCGTAGTCGTGGGGATCGATCTTCGGCCGGAGCTTCATCTCCTTGATGACGGTGTGGGTGGCCTTCTTCCGGGCCTCCCGTGCCTTCAACGCGGACTCGTACTTGAACTTGCCGAAGTCCATGAGCTTGCACACCGGCGGCCGCGCCTGCGGGGCCACCTCGACGAGGTCGAGGTCGGCGTCCTGGGCGAGCCGGAGCGCCTTCTCCACGGTCACGATGCCGACCTGCTCGCCGTTGGGGCCGACGAGGCGAACTTCGGGAACGCGGATCCGGTCGTTGATCCTGGGCTCGACGGTGATGGGTCCTCCTGGGGATGAGACGTCGGGTCACCGACCGTCGGTCCAGGAGATGTCGGGGCTCCTGGCCCAAGTTTGGGCGGACGCCACCGGAGAGCGTCCTCGCACGAGAGGACGCGGACCGTTTGACCCGACGACCTCGACGGTCGGTGCGGGTGGGATGTGTGGCATCCGCTTGGCAACCCAGGCGATGTGCGTGCTGGTCTCTTTCGAGGGCGTGACCCGGGTCGGTCGGTGCGCAATGTTACAGCACGCGGATGGCCCCCCCGGCATTCCCGCGGCGGCCGGGGTGAACCGGCACCCGGCCGTACGGTTGCCGGGTGGACCGACGGCTCTTCGCCCCGCGGTGGCTGGCTCTGCACCTCGCCGTCCTCGTCGCGATGGCGGGTTGCGCACTCCTCGGCGCCTGGCAGCTCGACCGGGCCCGTGATCAGCGCGACCAGTCGGCCCGCCCGGCGAGCAACGCGGACCTCGCGCCGGCCGCCCTCGACGCGGTCCTCCCGCCGGGTGGTTCGCTCCGCCTCGACGATGTGGGCCGCCGCGTGGAGGTCAGCGGCACCTACGACGCGGACGCCCAGCTCGTCGTGCCCGGTCGGCAGGTCGGCGGCGAGACCGGCTCGCTGGTGCTTGCCCCGCTCGTCACCGACGACGGCTCCGCGGTGGTGGTCGTACGCGGCTGGCGGTCAGGCCCGGCCGCGGCTCCCCCGCCACCCCCGGTCGGGCTCGTGACGGTCAGCGGGTGGCTCGGCGCGTCGGAGGCCCCGCCCGGCACCCGGGTGCTGCCGGCCGGCGAGGTCGGGAGCATCCACCTCCCGACGCTGGTGAACCTGGTGCCGTACGCGCTTCGCGGCGGCTTCGTGGCGGCGACGGCGCAGACGCCGCCGGCGGGCACGGCCGTCGCCCTCGTCGAGATCCCGGCACCGCAGTGGATCGAGGGTGGCCGGCTCCCGCTGCAGAACGTCTTCTACGCCATCGAGTGGTGGGTGTTCGGCCTCGCCGCGGTGGCGTTCTGGGTGTCCGCGGTACGCCGTCGCGAGCACCCAGGCGCATTATCCTGACCGGTGCTCCGGGGCGATGAGCTCCAGGGCGGCGAGCTCCTGCGCGATCACCTTGCGCTCCACGATGAACGACGCGAACGGCACTGCGCCGGCCAGGATGACCAGCAGCGCCTTGGTCGGACTCCAGCCGCGGCGCGCGGTGACCCAGATGACCACGACCACGTACACCATGAAGATCGCGCCGTGGATCGGGCTGTACACAGTGGAGAGCGTCGGGTCGTCACCGAAGTAGCGCAGCGGCATCGCCACGAGCACGAGGACCAGGAGCCCGACTCCGGTGACGACGGCGGCCGCCCGGTACGCCGCGAGATCCCTCGGCAGCCTCATCCGGCCGGCCCTCCCCCTGTTGCCTCGCTCCACACCGCGGCGAGCTGGTCGAGCTCTGACCCTGTCACGACCAGCTGGGTCGGCTGGCCCGGGTCGACCAGCACGGCGGCCGCACCGTCGTCCAGGGCCGTCCGTGCTGCCCGGGCACCCTCGACCGGCACCGGTCGGACGTCGGGGTGCCACGCGAGGAGGGCGGCGGCTGACGTGAACGCCGGCACTGCCCGTCGGCCGTCCCGCCCGGTGATCGTCACGAGCGCCATCTCGGCGTGCTTGTCCAGCCCCGGGCTCGCACTGGCCAGATCGGTCGTCAGCGCGGCGGTGACCGGGACGAACACGCGCGCCGTGGCCAGCGCCCGGACGGCGGGGAGCCGCGTCGCCGCCGTGCCGTCGAGCGCGGCCAGGTGGGCAACGAGCTCGGGGTCCGCCGCGCCGGTGTCGCCGGAGAACGCGGGGCGGTGAAGCTCGTGCGGCCCCCTCACGGCTGGGTCACGGACCGAGATCGACCACGGCGGCGACCGGTCCACCGCCGGACGGGCCCTGGTGGACCGCCGCCACGGACACGAAGACCGCCGGGTCGCCGGTCACCGCCGCGGTGACGCCGCCGACGGTCGCCTTGATCTGACGGTGCCAGTGCACGTCGGAGTCGTCGAGCATGACGGTCCGGCGACCGCGGACTCTTCCGCTCGGGTCGGCCTCGCACTTGAGGAACACGTTCACGAGCCGGTCGCCGAGGTCGGTCGGGTGCGGCCGCTCGGGCAGGTCGAGCCCCGCGCTGCGGATGGCCGACCAGATGCCGTCGGCATCGAGCGCGTCCCGCATGACGTCGTGACCGACCCGGAACCGGCCGCCCACGCCGCGCGCGTTGCCGACCACGACGACCTGCGCGCGGTCGAGCTCGACGCCCGACGAGCACGACGCAACCGCGGAGTAGAGCGAGAGGTCCTTGTGGATCTGCTCCGCCGTCGGCGTCTCGATCTCGTCGAGCGCGACTGCGATGCCGAGTGCTGTGGTGGAGTTGGAGATGTCCATCGACTTGAGCGTGTCCTCCGTGACCACGTCATGCCCCCGGGCCTTCGCGTCGTTGATCGTCTCGAGCACCAGCAGTGGCGTCTTGGTCTGGACGTAGTGGACGTCGGCGCTGTCCTCGATGCCGGCGGCGGCCATCGCCGTGCGGACTGCTGCGGCCACCTTCTCGACCATGGCCGGCCTCCCGATGTCTTCGGGCAGCAGCTCCTCGCTCATCGCGACCCCGACGACCACGCGGGGATCGTCGCTCGGCTCGTACCGGCCCTCCGGCGCGTACGCGAACACCGTCGCGTGCGGGGAGAGCACGCCGTCCGTGCCGCCGGACCAGACCAGCGGGACGCGAGCGACCTCGTCGCCGGTCCGGGTGCCCCGCGCGACCAGGACCTCGCGGAACGCACGGTCGGCAAGGATGCGGGTGAAGTCGTTCACACCGCCGTTGCCCTCGGTCTTGCCGATCACCGCGAGCACGTCGTCGGCGGCGAAGAGCCCGTCGTCGATCAGGCGGGCGAGCCCCGTCGCGTCCGTGACGCTGTTGATCGCGACCTTGTGGACCTCGACCGGTCTGGCCAT
>JACCYY010000038.1 GCA_013696235.1 Sporichthyaceae bacterium
GCGCAGCCTTGCCGACCCTGAGGGGTTCTGGGCCGAGGCAGCCCTGGCGATCGACTGGACGCGCAGCCCGACCAGCGTGCTCGACGACAAGAACCCCCCGTTCTACCGGTGGTTCCCCGACGGGGAGCTCAACATGTGTGCGAACGCGTTGGACCGGCACGTGGCGGCGGGCCGGGGGGACCAGCCGGCGTTGATCTACGACAGCCCGGTGACGGCGACCACACGCTCACTCACGTACGGCGCGCTCCGGGCCCTGGTCGCGGGGTTCGCCGGCGTGCTCCGCGGGCTCGGGGTGGAGCCCGGCGACCGGGTCGTGATCTACCTGCCGATGATCCCCGAGGCGGTCGTGGCGATGCTCGCCTGCGCCCGCCTCGGAGCGGTGCACTCGGTCGTGTTCGGCGGCTTCGCCCCGGGTGAGCTTGCGCTGAGGATCGACGACGCCAGGCCCAAGGTCGTCGTGTCGGCGTCGTGCGGCATCGAGGTCGACCGGGTGATCGACTACAAGCGGCTTCTCGACGCAGCGCTCGAACGGTCGACCCACACCCCCGAGCGGTGTGTGATCTTGCAGCGCCCGCAGCTCGAAGTCCCGATGATCCGCGGACGCGACCTCGACTGGGCCGAGGTGATGACCGGTGCAGTGCCGGTCGAATGCGTGCCGGTCTCGGCGACCGACCCGCTCTACCTTCTCTACACGTCAGGCACGACCGCGAAGCCCAAGGGCGTGGTGCGGGACACCGGTGGGTACGCCGTCGCGCTCCAGTGGAGCATCGCGAACATCTTCGACGTCGGCCCAGGGGACATCTGGTGGACCGCGTCCGACGTCGGCTGGGTCGTCGGGCACTCGTACATCGTCTACGCGCCGCTCCTCGCGGGCGCGACCACCGTCCTGTACGAGGGGAAGCCGGTCGGCACTCCGGACGCGGGCGCGTTCTGGCGGGTGATCGCCGAGCATCGTGTGAAGGCGCTCTTCACGGCACCGACCGCGTTCCGGGCGATCAAGCGTGAGGACCCCGCCGGCGAGCATCTGCGCGAGCACGACACGTCGACGTTGCAGGCGCTCTACCTCGCGGGGGAGCGGCTTGACCCGGACACCTACCACTGGGCGACCGATCTGCTGAGGGTTCCGGTCGTCGACCACTGGTGGCAGACCGAGACCGGCTGGCCGATCTGCGCGAACCTCCGCGGGTTGGAACCGATGCCGATCAAGGCCGGGTCGCCGAGCGTGCCGGTGCCTGGCTTCGACGTACGTGTCCTGGGCCCGACCGGTGCCGAGGTACCGGCCGGCACGGAGGGGGCGATCTGCATCCGGCTGCCGCTACCGCCCGGGACGTTGCCGACGCTGTGGCAGGACGACGACCGGTACGTCGCCTCCTACCTCAGCGCATTCCCCGGTTACTACTCCACCGGCGACGGGGGGTATCTCGATGACGACGGCTACCTCTACGTCATGGGCCGGACCGACGACCTGATCAACGTGGCCGGCCACCGCCTGTCCACCGGCGCGATGGAGGCGGTGCTCGCCGCCCATCCCGCGGTCGCCGAGTGCGCCGTGATCGGAGTGGCCGACGAGCTGAAGGGGCAGGTACCCCGTGGTCTCGTCGTGATCAAGGCTGGCGTGGAGATCGAACCGGCCGTTCTGGCGGCCGAGCTCGTCGCCCTCGTCCGGGCGGAGATCGGCGCAGTGGCAGCGCTCCGGGAGGTCGCCGTCGTCTCGGCGTTGCCCAAGACCCGCTCGGGCAAGATCCTGCGTCGCTCCATGCGGGGGATCGCCGACGGTCGCGAGGAGCCCGTGCCGTCGACGATCGAGGACCCAGCCGTGCTGGACGCGCTCCGTCCGGTGCTCCGTCGCCAGCCCGCCGGGCCATGACCGACCAGCCGCGACGGCGCGTCGAGGTGCGGCCGCTCGATGACGCGACCCGCAAGCGCAGCACCCGCTCGCTGCTCCTCGCCACGGCCGCGTGCGATGCGCTGCTCGTGGCCATCGTCCTGGTCGGCCTGTCCTCAGGCTGGCCCTGGTGGGTGCTCGCCGCGACCGGCCTGCTGCCCGTTCTCGTCGGCCTGTACGCGCTCCGCGCGATCTTCGTGCTGAACCGCCGGCAGTCCTCCGCGTAGACTGGCCGGACCGCCCCGACTTGAAACGAGTGCTTCCGCATGCCCATCCGCACCCGCGACGACCTGCGAAACATCGCGATCGTCGCTCACGTCGACCACGGCAAGACCACCCTCGTCGACGCCATGCTCTGGCAGACCGGTGCGTTCGGTGCCCACGACCACATCGCCGAGCGGGCGATG
>JACCYY010000056.1 GCA_013696235.1 Sporichthyaceae bacterium
AAGAGCAGCGTTCCGGCGGACAGGGCCGCCCCGATCTTGCGAATCCGCATCGTCGGTTCCTCCTTCAGTGGGTCAGGATCTTGGACAGGAAGTCCTTCGCGCGGTCGGTCCGCGGGTCGGAGAAGAACTGGTCGGGTGTTGACTCCTCGACGATCGCGCCCTCGTCCATGAAGACCACCCGATCGGCTGAGGCGCGCGCGAACCCCATCTCGTGCGTCACGACGACCATCGTCATGCCGTCCTTGGCGAGCTGCTTCATGACGTCGAGCACCTCGTTGATCATCTCCGGGTCGAGGGCCGACGTCGGCTCGTCGAAGAGGATGACCTTGGGATCCATCGCGAGCGCCCGGGCGATCGCGACGCGTTGCTGCTGGCCACCCGAGAGCTGCGCGGGGTACTTGTCGGCCTGCTCACCGATGCCGACCCGGTCCAGCAGCGCCTTGGCCTTGGCCTCGGCGTCGACCCGCTTGGTCCCGCGGACCTTGATCGGTCCGAGCGCGACGTTCCCGAGCACCGTCATGTGGGCGAACAGGTTGAACTGCTGGAACACCATGCCGACCTCGGACCTCAACCTCGCGAGGTCCTTGCCCTCGACCGGGATCGGCGAGCCGTCGATCTCGATCGTGCCGCTCCCGATCGTCTCCAACCGGTTGATCGCGCGGCAGAGCGTGGACTTGCCCGACCCGGACGGGCCGATGACGATCACCACCTCACCCTTGGCGACGGTGAGGTCGATGTCCTTGAGCACGTGCAGGTCGCCGAAGTGCTTGTTCACCCCACGCATGACGACGACAGGCTCCCCGCGGGCGCGGTCAGCCGCTCGATCGTCAGCGGGCCGATCGTCGGCGGGCCGATCGTCGGCGGGCCGATCGCTGGACGGGGCTCCGGTCACCGCGTGACCGTACCGTTCCCGGCGCCTTGGAGGACAGAAGCGTTACTCGCCCGTTACGCATCGCGGCGGGACCGGGCCGCGTTCCGGGCTCAATCCGGGTCCCGACGGAAGATGATCACCAGGACCCGGAGCACCAGGACGACCGACACGATGAAGAGGGCGTAGCCGAGCAGGGAGAAGAGCTCGATCGCCCCGGTGACGTCCGGGCCGCCCTCGGTTCCGAGCAGCAGCACCGCCATCAGCCCGGCTGCGGCACCAAGTCCGGCCAGGAGCGTCTGGTGCAGCATCGAGGTGGCGACCCGCCGGTCCCGGTCGTCGGCGAATAGACGGACGTTGACGCTGAGGCGGCCGTGCTCGACGGCGTCCGCGATCCGTTCCACCCGTCGGGGCAGGCGCCGCAGCAGCGGGAGCAGCGACGCCAGCTCGTCCTCCAGCGACTGCCGCAGCCGGGCCGGGTCCATCGCCTCGGTCAGCAGCTCACCGCCGACCTCACGAGCCCTGGCCACGAGGTCGAACTGCGGGTCGATGGCGCTCAGCGTGCCTTCGAGCGTCGCGAACGTGCGGAAGATCGCGGCCACCTGTGGCGGGACGCCCAGGCGGTGCGAGGTGACGAGGCGGAACAGCGCCGAGAACGCGGTTGCACCCGTGGCAGCGCCTGGTGATGCGTAGCGCACGACCAGAACCCCGACGGAGCGCTCCAGCTCGCGCTCGTGAATCTGGTCGGGTCGGTCGACGAGCTCCAGCAGGGCGTCGGTGGCAGCTGCCGAGTCGCCCCGGTCGAGGGCTGCCAGCAGGCGACCGATCGCTCGCCGGGTCGTCCCGTCGATCCGACCGACCGAGCCGAAGTCCAGCAGCCCGAGCGCACCGTCGTCCTGCACGAGGACGTTGCCCGGATGGAGATCCGCGTGGAACAGGCCGTGCACGAGCAGCTGGTCGAGGACCGACTCGAGCAGCGCGGTCGCGATCTCCCGTCGGCGGTCCGGCCCGAGCCCAACCAGGACCCGCTCGGCTGATCCGAGCGGCGTCCCGGTCAGGCGCTCCATCACGAGCACCCGCCGGGTGCACAGTCCGTCGATCGGCGCCGGCACCAGGACGTCGTGCGAGCGAGCGCCGTCCTGCGCGCCGGCCACGCCACGCATGTTGTCCCGCTCGATCGTGAAGTCGAGCTCCTCGCGCAGCGCTTCGGCGAAACCCGCGGCAAGGTGCTGGAGCCCCACGGACCGCCCCCAGGAAGTGCGGGCCTCCACGGTCCGGGCCAGCCGGAGCAGGATGTCCAGGTCGCGCTCGACGACTCGGGCGATGTCCGGTCGCTGGACCTTCACCACGACGTCGCGACCGTCGGGCAGCCGGGCGGCGTGCACCTGCGCGACCGACGCTGCCGCGAGGGGACGGCTGTCGACCGTGGCGAACACCTCCTCGACCGGTTGCCCGAGCTCCGCCGTGAGGACCGCGGTGACCTCGGCCCAAGAGATCGATGCCGCCTGGTCCTGCAGCTGCGTCAGCTCGTCGGCGAACTCGAACGGGATCAGGTCACGCCGGGTCGACAGCTGCTGACCGACCTTGACGAACGTGACACCGCCCTCGTCCAGCGCGCGGCGCAACGACCGCGCCAGCTGCCGGCGGGACGAGGAGGACTCCAGCCCGGTGGGCTGCCGTCCGCGCAGGAAGCGGCCGAGCCCGTGCCGCAGCGCGATCGCCAAGATCTGTGTGTAGCGGCGGCTCCGCGCGACCCGCGTCCGCCAGCCGCGCCAGAGCTCGATCGGGCCGGGCAGGGATCCGTCTGGGACAAGGACCTCGGCGATCACCAGCACGATCATCGCCAGCAGGCTGGCCACGCTGACGGCGAGCAGGCCGAGCAGCAGCGCGGTGCCGATGTCGGTCTCCGAGCTCGGGAGCATCGCATCGAGCAGTGGTCCGGCCAGGAGAAACGCGAGGACGGCCGCGAGCGCCGTACGGACGAGACCGACCCGTACACCGAGCAGCCGACGCAGCACCGCCGCGAAGACGAGCAGCGTGAGCAGCGTCAGCGGCACGAGCAGCGCGTTGCCGAGCAGCGTCTCCACGATCGGCATCCTCCCAGCCGCCTGGGTGCTGAGCGCACGTCGGCAGGCCCGGCGCCCGCCGTACCCTGGTGGCGCCATGACGCGTACGTACGAGGTCCGCACCTACGGGTGCCAGATGAACGTCCACGACTCCGAGCGGCTCTCCGGGCTGCTCGAGTCGGCCGGCTACCTGCGCGCGGCTCGAGGCTCGACCGCGGACGTCGTGGTCTTCAACACCTGTGCCGTCAGGGAGAACGCGGACAACCGGCTCTACGGCAACCTCGGCCAGCTTGCCCCGGTCAAGGCCGCGACGCCAGGCATGCAGATCGCGGTGGGCGGGTGCCTGGCGCAGAAGGATCGCGGCGAGATCACGCGGCGGGCACCGTGGGTGGATGTGGTCTTCGGCACGAACAACATCGGCTCGCTGCCGGTCCTGCTCGAGCGGGCCAGGCACAACGGCGAGGCGCAGGTCGAGATCATGGAGTCGCTCCAAGTGTTCCCGTCGACGCTGCCGACCCGACGGGAGAGCCCGTACGCCGCCTGGGTGTCCATCAGCGTCGGGTGCAACAACACCTGCACGTTCTGCATCGTGCCGAGCCTGCGTGGGACCGAGCGCGACCGCCGGCCGGGCGACGTGCTGGCCGAGATCCGGGCGCTGGTGGCCGACGGCGTCCTCGAAGTCACGCTTCTCGGCCAGAACGTGAACTCCTACGGCGTCGAGCTCGGCGACCGGTTCGCGTTCGGGAAGCTGCTCCGCTCCTGCGGCTCGGTCGACGGGCTGGAGCGGGTGCGGTTCACGTCCCCCCACCCGAAGGACTTCACCGACGACGTGATCGACGCGATGGCCGAGACGGCGAACGTCATGCCGTCGCTGCACATGCCGTTGCAGTCCGGGTCTGACCGCGTGCTCAAGGCGATGCGCCGCTCGTACCGCCGGGATCGCTACCTCGGGATCATCGACCGAGTCCGCGCGGCCATGCCCGACGCGGCGATCACCACGGACGTCATCGTCGGGTTTCCCGGCGAGACCGAGGCGGACTTCGCCGACACGCTCGAGGTGGTCCGTGCAGCGCGGTTCGCGGGCGCGTTCACGTTCCAGTACTCGCCTCGACCCGGTACGCCCGCTGCGGACCTGCCCGACCAGGTGCCGAAGCCCGTCGTCCAGCAGCGGTACCTCCGGCTCGCGGCACTCCAGGACGAGATGTCGCTGGCCGAGAACGAGGCGATTGTCGGCCGACCGGTCGAGCTGCTCGTCGCGACGGGCGAGGGCCGCAAGGACGCGGCGACCGCCCGGCGCTCCGGCCGGGCTCGCGACAACCGGCTCGTGCACTTCGCGCCGGCGTCGGTCGAGGTGCGTCCGGGTGACGTCGTCTCGGTGGTGATCACCCACGCCGCACCGCACCACCTCGTCGCCGACGGCCCCCTGCTCGACGTCCGGCGTACGCGCGCCGGTGACGTCTGGGCCGCCCGCACTGACCCATCCCCCGGTGTCATGCTCGGCATGCCGAACGTCGGTGCGCCGGCCTGAGCCGCTCGTGAGATGCCAGCAGTCGTTGACGCCAAGGCCGATTCTTCAACGACTTCTGGCAGTTGAGCACAGCGGTTCGGTCGCGGACCCTGTGGACGGCGCGCGACGCCTCCCCGCGTTGTCGGCGACGGTGGAGCGGTGCCCCCGCAGACTCCGGCGCCCGCAACGTTGCTCAACCGGCCCTTTCTCGTCGACGAGGCGCGGCGGGCTGGGATCTCGGCGGAGATGTTGCGGGGTAGCCGCTTCCGTCGAATCTTCCGCAGCGTGTACGTCGCGTCCGAGGTGCCCGACTGCTTGACGACCCGCGTCGATGCCGTCCGACTCGTGGTCCCCGCGGGCGCGGTGTTCAGCCACCACACCGCCGCGCAGCTGCGCGGGCTCCCCGTCCCGCCCACCGATCTGATTCATGTGACGATCCAGCCCGGGGTCCGCGGAGCGAGACGGACCGGTGTGTGCACCCACCAGGGCTCGACGCCGGCCATGGTCCGCGACGGCCGGCGGTTGTCCGCGCCGGCGGAGAACTTCGTCGAGCTCGCGGAGACGTTGTCGCTGGTGGATCTGGTGATCCTCGGCGACGCGATGGTGCGGAGGGAGCTGGTCACCTGCGCGGACCTGGTCGCCGCGACGGCCTCGACCAGGCGGCGCCGCGGAGTCCGGCTGGCCCGGGCGGCAGCCGTGATGGTCCGGCCCCGGGTCGACTCACCCATGGAGACCCGGGTCCGGCTGCTCATCGTGCTCGCCGGACTGCCCGAGCCCGCACCCGGTCACACCGTTCGCGACGCGATCGGTGGCTGGATCGGCGAGGTGGACCTGGCCTACCCCGCAGATCGGATCGCGATCGAGTACCACGGCGACGTCCACCGGAGCTCGCCCGGCAAGTGGCGACGCGACATCGCGAAGGCCGAGCTGCTGGCACAGCTCGGCTGGATCGTGATCGTGCTGACCTCAGAAGACATGTTCGTGCGTCCGGAGCGCACACTGCGCCGGATCCGTGGTGCCCTCGCCAAGGCCGGGCACCCCGGACTGCCGACCGACCCTGACCCGACCTGGCGCGAACACTTCGTCTCCTCCAGGGCGCACGCCGCATGAGCGCCAAGCGTTGGAGTCGCGGTCCTGTCCGCCCGGGGATCGACGGCACTCAGCGCGATGAACGCGATCACGGCGACGTGGTTCCCGGCACCGGTGAAGTCGGCGACGACGCTCTGGCGCGGGAGCCTGCCAGCCCGTACTGGTACGGAACACGGAGGTCGACCGGTACCTGCGCGACGGCAGCCGGACCGGCAGAGATGACCCCGGACGCGGGAAACGGCGACGCCCGCCGGAGCGATCCGACGCGTGGCGACTCCTGTCGGCGGCCTGCGGCAGGCTCGCCCGACTCAACCGCGTCGTCCGCGTCGGGCGGCTTCAACCGGAGATGTCGTTCGAGGGCGGCAGACTGCTGGGGTGCTGCTCGCCGACGTCGCCGCCACCTCGCGGGCGGTCGCGAGCACCCGTTCGCGGTTGGCCAAGGTCGCGGCGCTGGCCGAGCTCGTCCGCCGGCTCGAGCCCGCCGAGGTCGCACTCGCCGTCGGCTACCTGATGGCCGCACCTCGGCAGGGGAGGGTCGGTGTGGGTTGGTCGACGCTCCGGACCATCGATCCGTCTCCCGCCGAGCAGCCGTCGATCACCGTGGGCGAGCTGGACGCGGCGCTTGACGTCGTCGCGGCCACGACGGGTGTCGGCTCGATCGCACGCCGTACGGCGATCCTCGGCAGCCTGCTGGCACGGGCCACCGCTGACGAGCAGCTGCTGATCCGCAGCGTGCTCATGGGTGAGCTGCGCCAGGGGGCGCTGGACGGGGTGCTGGCCGAGGCGATCGCGGTGGCCGCCGACGTGCCGGGTGATCTCGCCCGCCGCGCGTACATGCTCACCGGCGATCTCGGCCAGACCGCCCGGCTGGCGCTGGCCGGTGGGAGTGCGGCGCTGGCCGCGGTGCGCCTGGAAGTGCTCCGTCCGGTCCGGCCGATGCTCGCGTCGACCGCGACGTCGGTGCGGGAAGCGCTGGCCGCGACCGGGCTGGCCTCGGTCGAGCACAAGCTCGACGGCGCCCGGATCCAGGTGCACTGCACGGGCGACGAGGTCCGGGTGTTCACGCGCAACCTCGCCGACGTCACGCACCGGCTGGCCGACGTCGCCGATCTGGTGCGGGAGTTCCCAGCCCGATCGTTCGTGCTGGACGGCGAGTCGCTGACCCTCGATGCCGATGCCCGTCCGCGGGCCTTCCAGGACACGATGCGCCGCTTCGGCGCGGACGGTCCGAGGGACCAGGTGCTGCGGCCGTACTTCTTCGACATCCTCGAGCTCGACGGCGCCGACTTGCTCGACCGGCCGTTGGCCGAGCGGCTGGCCGCGCTCCAGCGCGTCGCCGCGACGGGCCGGATCCCGGGCACGGTCACGGACGACCCGACGGTGGGGGAGCAGGTGCTCGCCGACGCGCTCGCCGCCGGCCACGAGGGCGTGATGATCAAGAGCATCACCAGCCCGTACGCCGCCGGCCGGCGCGGCAGCGCGTGGCAGAAGGTGAAGCCGGTCCGAACCCTCGACCTGGTCGTGCTCGCCGCCGAGTGGGGTCACGGGCGTCGGACGGGATGGCTGTCCAACCTCCACCTCGGGGCGCGCGACGTGGACGGGACCTACGGCGAGCCGGGTGGCCTGGTCATGGTCGGCAAGACGTTCAAGGGGCTCACCGACGCACTGCTCACCTGGCAGACCAAGGCGCTGAGACAGCTCGAGCAGCGACAGACCGCCGGCACGGTCTGGGTGCGCCCGGCCCTCGTGGTCGAGATCGCGCTCGACGGCGCGCAGGTGTCGCCGCGCTACCCCGGCGGCGTCGCCCTTCGGTTCGCCCGGGTCGTTCGCTACCGCGAGGACAAGACGCCCGCCGAGGCGGACACGATCGAGACCGTCCGTGCGCTCCGGCCCGGGGTCAGCGCGGCCAGCTGACAGCGGACTCGTCGACGCCGTCGGTCTGCGCCGCAATGGAGTGGTCGACGTGCACGACCCCGATCCGGCTGCGACGCATGGCTCCAGCGGAGGAGGGACCACCGACCGGACCGTATGGTCGCCACGTGCTCGTCGCCGCCGCGGTCTGCCCGCACCCGCCGCTCCTGGTCCCCCAGCTCGCGGCCGGCGCCGCACCCGATCTCGACGAGGTTCGAGCGGCCTGCGACGCCG
>JACCYY010000059.1 GCA_013696235.1 Sporichthyaceae bacterium
GGGATCTCGAACCGGTACGCGTCGATCTGCCACGCGACCGAGACCTCTTCAGGATCCCTCGTCCGCCGGCTCGGGACGATCGCGATGTCGTCGAACGCGTACGCCCGGCGGCCGCGCTTGGCCCGCCCGATCTCGATGTCGCCGTTCACGTCGCAGAGCCGCCTATCGCGAGTGGTAGTTCGGGGCCTCGACGGTCATCCGGACGTCATGCGGGTGGCTCTCCTTCAACCCGGCTGCGGTGATCCGGACGAACCGAGCCTGCTGAAGATCGGCGATGGTCGGCGCCCCGCAGTAGCCCATGGCCGCTCGCAGCCCTCCGACGAGCTGGTGGGCCACGGCAGCGAGCGGGCCGCGGTAGGGCACCTCGCCCTCGACGCCCTCCGGCACGAGCTTGTCCTCGGACAGGACGTCGTCCTGGAAGTAGCGGTCCCTGGAGTACGAGCGAGCGTACGAACTCCCCGCGCCGCGGCTGCTCATCGCGCCGAGCGACCCCATCCCACGGTAGGACTTGAACTGCTTGCCGTTGATGAAGAGCAGGTCGCCCGGGCTCTCCTCGCACCCCGCGAGGAGGCTGCCGAGCATCACGGTGTCAGCGCCGGCGGCGATCGCCTTCGCGATGTCGCCGGAGAACTGGAGCCCGCCGTCGCCGATGACCGGCACGCCGGCTGCGTGCGCGACCCGCGAGGCCTCGTGGATCGCGGTCACCTGCGGGACGCCGACGCCGGCGACGACCCGGGTCGTGCAGATCGATCCCGGTCCGACGCCGACCTTGATCGCGTCTGCACCGGCGTCGACGAGCGCTTGCGCCCCGGCGCCGGTCGCGACGTTGCCGCCGATGACGTCGACCAGCGTGGCGGCCTTGAGCCGGCGGACCATGTCGAGCACTCCGCGGGCGTGCCCGTGCGCAGTGTCGACGACGAGGACGTCCACCCCCGCCTCGACCAGTGTCATGCCACGCTTGAAGCCGTCCTCGCCGACGCCGACGGCGGCACCCACCACGAGCCGGCCGGTCCCGTCCTTGGTTGCGTGCGGGAACTTGTCCGACTTCACGAAGTCCTTGACCGTGATCATCCCCCGCAGGCGGCCCGACCCGTCGACGAGTGGGAGCTTCTCCACCTTGTGCCGTCGCAGGATCGCCATCGCCTGCTCCCCGTGCGTCCCGACCGGAGCGGTGAACAGGGGCATCGGGGTCATGACCTCGCGAACTCCGCGCGAGAAGTCGGTCTCGAAACGCAGGTCTCGATTGGTCACGATGCCGAGGAGTGTGCCGTCGTCGGCGACCACCGGGACGCCGGAGATGCGGAACCTGGCGCAGAGCGCGTCGACGTCGGCGAGCGTCGCATCGGGTCCGATCGTGACCGGTTGGGTCACCATCCCGGCCTCGGAGCGCTTGACCAGGTCGACCTGCTGGGCCTGCTCCTCGATGGCGAGATTTCGGTGGAGCACCCCGACGCCACCCTGACGAGCCATCGCGATCGCCATGCGCGCCTCGGTCACGGTGTCCATCGCGGAGGACGCGAGGGGCACGGCGAGCGCGATGTTGCGGGAGAGGCGAGAAGCCGTGCTCGCCTCGCTCGGCAGGACGTCGGATGCAGCCGGCAGCAGCAGGACGTCGTCGAACGTGAGCCCCACTGCGAGAAAGCGTGACGCGACCTCGCCGGGTCCGGAGCCGGCCCATCCCGCGTCGTAAGCCGAAGTACGGTCCGGGCTGTGTGACATCGGGGCTCCGGCAGGTCGACGACGGTAGGCCCATCCTACGAGTCGGGGAACGGGTCAGTTCGTGAGGACATGTTCGACGTGGAAGAGTGTGCTGATGGTGACCGGGGCTCAGTCGTGATGCACGGAGCCGCTGGTCAAGGCGCACCAATTGGCGTCAAGGTCCGCCGACGGGTCGCACGGCGGCGAAGGCAGGGACCGCGAACAGTCGACGACCTCCTCGCCTGGGCCGAACTGACGCTCGGACTGCCGGTGGTCCTCGGGTCCGACCGCTCCGAGTCGCACGACAAGTCCCTGGTCCTCGAGCTCAAGGACTCCAACGGCGAGCGGTGGTTTCTCAAGTACCCGCGTGACAAGGCGCGTTTCCAACGGGAAGTGACCGCGTACGAGACGGTCCTGGCGTCGCTCGGCGACCGAGTGCCCCGAATGGTTGGGTCGAGCCTGCGCTATCAGTGCCTGCTGATCGCCGCAGCCCCAGGGGCGCTCGCCGCGGACGGTCCCGGGGCGAACGACCCGATCGTGCATCGCGCCGCCGGAGTCTGGCTCGCCGACCTGCACGCCAGCGCACCCGCGGAGCCGGCGACGGAAATGGTGGGGGCGAAGTTCCAGCGGCGCAGCGCCAGCCTGATCGCGCGCACAGTTGATCTGCTCGAGCCGTCGGAGGTCGAATTCGTCAGGCGCGCGACGATGGAGATCCCCGAGCGCTCCGAATCGGTCACCGTGCCGTGCCACCGCGACTACTCACCGAGAAACTGGATGGTGGACGAGCACGGCACCCTCCGGGTGATCGACTTCGGTCTCGCCGGGTGGGACCTCGCCGTGCGGGACTTCAGCCGGCTCGCCCACCGCATCTGGCTCTTCCGTCCGGAGCTGCGCGAAGCGTTCTTCTCTGGTTACGGCCGCCAACTCGACGAGGTCGAAGACCGACAGCTTGACGGGTTCGTGGTCATGTCAGCGGTCCGGGTGATGTTGCGGGCCCACAACCAGAACGACCGGGCCGCGGTCCAGCGTGAACGACGTCTACTGGCTCGACTCAACGCGGTGTCGGCGGGCGGGTGAACTGCGACGGCCGCCCGCCCCGGGAGTTGCGCCCGGGTGGGCGGCCGACGATCGTGCCGGACGAGCGATCGCGAGCGGGCTAGTGCGAGTGCCCACCGGCGCCGTGGCTGTGACCGTTGCCGTTCGAGTCCGAGTCTGCCGGCTTCTCGGCCACCAGGGTCTCGGTGGTCAGCAGCATCCCGGCGATCGACGCGGCATTCTGCAGTGCTGACCGGGTCACCTTGACGGGGTCGATGACACCGGCGGCGACGAGGTCGCCGTACTCGTTGGTCGCGGCGTTGTACCCGTGGCCAGGTCCGAGGTCGCGGACCTTGTGCACGACGACGTACCCCTCCTGGCCGGCGTTCTCGGCGATCCACCGCAGCGGCTCGTCGACGGCCTTGCGGACGAGCGCGACGCCGGTGGCGTAGTCGCCGGTCTGCCCGAGGTCGTCGGCAAGCACACCGGCAGCGTGCACGAGCGACGAACCGCCGCCGGCCACGATGCCCTGCTCAATCGCGGCTCGCGTCGCCGAGACAGCGTCCTCGATCCGGTGCTTGCGCTCCTTGAGCTCGACCTCGGTCGCCGCGCCCACCTTGATGACGCAGACACCGCCACCGAGCTTGGCCAGGCGCTCCTGGAGCTTCTCCTTGTCCCAGTCCGAGTCGGTGTTCTCGATCTCGGCCCGGATCTGTGCGATCCGCGCGGCCACGGCGTCAGCCTCGCCCCCGCCGTCGATGATCGTCGTGTCGTCCTTGGTGACCACGACGCGACGGGCGCTGCCGAGCACGTCGAGACCGACCTGGTCGAGCTTGAGGCCGACCTCCTCGCTGATCACCTGGCCGCCGGTCAGGACCGCCATGTCCTGCAACGATGCCTTGCGGCGGTCGCCGAAGCCCGGTGCCTTGACCGCGACGCCGATGAACGTGCCGCGGACTTTGTTCACCACGAGGGTCGAAAGCGCCTCGCCCTCGACGTCCTCGGCCACGACCAGCAGCGACTTGCCGCTCTGAACGATCTTCTCCAACAGCGGGAGCAGGTCACCGATCGCGGAGATCTTCCCCTGGTGGAGCAGGACGTACGTGTCCTCGAGGACAGCCTCCATCCGCTCAGGATCGGTCACCATGTACGGCGACAGATAGCCCTTGTCGAACTGCATGCCCTCGGTGAACTCGAGCTCGAGGCCCATGCTCTGGGACTCCTCGACCGTGATCACGCCGTCCTTGCCGACCTTGTCGAAGGACTCGGCGATGAGCTCACCGATCGCTGGGTCCTGCGCGCTGATGGTGGCGACGTGGGCCATGTCCTCCTTGGTCTCCACCTCGCGGGCGAGCTCGGTCAGCCGCTCGGACACTGCCTCGACCGCGAGGTCGATGCCGCGCTTGAGGTCCATCGGAGCGGCCCCGGCGGCCACGTTGCGGATGCCCTCGTGCACCATCGCCTGGGCGAGGACGGTCGCCGTCGTCGTACCGTCGCCGGCGACGTCGTTGGTCTTGGTGGCAACCTCCTTGGCCAGCTGCGCACCGAGGTTCTCGTACGGGTCGGTCAGCTCGATCTCACGAGCGATCGTGACGCCGTCGTTCGTGATGGTCGGCGCGCCGTACGTCTTGTCGATGACGACGTTGCGACCACGGGGGCCCAGAGTCACGCGGACCGCGTTCGCGAGTGCGTCGACACCGCGCTCGAGCGCCTTCCGTGCGTCCTGGTCGTAAGCAAGGATCTTTGACAACGCGTTCGCGTCCTCTCGAAAGACGTCAGTTCGGGGTAGACAGGGGGCGGAGCCCCCCGGCCGTCACTTCTCGATGATCGCGAGCACGTCGCGGGCGGAGAGCACGAGGTACTCCTCGCCGCCGTGCTTGACCTCGGTGCCGCCGTACTTGCTGTAGAGCACGCGGTCGCCGACGCTGACGTCGAGCGGCACGCGCTGGCCGTCCTCGAACCGGCCTGGGCCGACGGCGAGGACCATGCCCTCCTGCGGCTTCTCCTTGGCGGTGTCGGGGATCACGAGGCCGGAGGCCGTGGTCTCCTCGGCATCGACTGGCTGGACCACGATGCGGTCCTCGAGCGGCTTGATCGCAACCTTGGTGGCGGTCGTCACGTTCGACCTCTCCTTCGACTGGGCTGACTCGTCCCGGGGGTGCCGGCTGGCACCTGCACGAGTGTGGAGTTGCTGCTTGGTTCTGGTTCCTGGGCGCGACCCGGCACGATGTTCGGACCGGGATCACGCTGGCACCCTCGGCCTGAGAGTGCCAGTGCGAATCTAGGCCGGTGATTAGCACTCCGTCAACCTGAGTGCCAGCGACGGGCTGAACGCCGTGCTGGTGCCGAGCCACGCCAACCGGCGCTCAGGAAGCGGGGACCCATTCGACGTCGGCGCCGAGCCCGGCGAGCTTGCCGAGGAAATCCTCGTAGCCGCGCTTGATGATGCCCACGTTTCGCAGCGTCGAGTGGCCCTGGGCAGCGAGCGCGGCGATGACGTACGAGAATCCCCCGCGCAGGTCGGGGATCTCCAGATCTGCGCCGTACAGCTTGGACGGGCCGGCGATGACGGCCGAGTGCGCGTAGTTGCGCTGTCCGTAACGGCAGGGCTGCCCGCCGAGGCACTCCCGGAAGAGCTGGATGGTGGCGCCCATCTGGACCAGCGCGTCGGTGTAGCCGAGCCGGCCCTCGAACACGGTCTCGTGCACGATCGAGACTCCGCTGGCCTGGGTGAGCGCGACGACGAGCGGCTGCTGCCAGTCGGTCATGAAGCCGGGGTGCACGTCGGTCTCGAGGTGGAGCGGCGTGAGCG
Organism: Sporichthyaceae bacterium; assembly: GCA_013696235.1. Taxonomy (GTDB): domain Bacteria; phylum Actinomycetota; class Actinomycetes; order JACCYY01; family JACCYY01; genus JACCYY01. The sequence goes on from JACCYY010000059.1 coordinate 5,546, forward strand.
GTCCGCCGGGGTGCCAGAACCGGATGCCGTCGTCGGTGATGTCGATCTCGCCGCCGACCGCGCGGAACACGTTGAGGAAGGTCATCATGTCGACCTGCCGGGCGCCCCGGACGAAGACGTCGCCTTGGGTCGCGAGCGCCGTGCAGGCCCACGAGGCGACCTCGAGCCGGTCGGGCATCGACCGGTGCGTGGCGCCACGGAGCTCGTCCACCCCGACGACCCGGATCGTCCGGTCGGTGTGCAGGCTGATGTTCGCGCCCATCTTCTGGAGCACGGCGATGAGGTCGACGATCTCGGGCTCGACGGCGGCATTGCGCAGCTCGGTGACGCCGTCGGCAAGAACGGCGGTGAGCAGGACCTGCTCGGTGGCGCCGACACTGGGGTACGGCAGCGTCAGCAGCGTGCCGCGCAGACGCTCGGGAGCCTTGAGGTAGAGCCCGTCCGGGCGCTTGTCGACGACCGCCCCGAACGCGCGCAGTGCGTCCAGGTGGAAGTCGATCGGCCGGTCCCCGATGCGGCAGCCGCCGAGGTCGGGGATGAACGCACGACCGGTGCGGTGCAGCAGCGGCCCGCACAGCAGCACGGGGATCCGGCTCGACCCGGCGTGCGCTGCGACCGCGACCACGTCGGCGTCCTCGACCGCGGACGGGTCCAGCACGAGCTCGCCGGGCTCGTCGCCCGGCGTGACCCGGACACCGTGCAGCTCGACCAGCTCGGAGACGATGCCGACGTCGGCGATGTCGGGGATGTTGCGCAACCGGCTCGGCGTGGTCCCGAGAAGTGCCGCGACCATCGCCTTGGGCACGAGGTTCTTCGCCCCGCGGACGGTCAGCTCGCCGACGAGTGGCGTACCACCCTGGACCCGGAGCACCTCTCCGGCCACGGGTCCTCCTAGTGGTCGATCCACGACGGGAAAGCAGGTATGTGCGGGCCGGGCGCCCTTCTGGTGTGGGCATTCAGGTTGCTCGTCGAGCTGGTGGGGCCACGATTGGTGCTGACGCCGCGCGTCACGGCGACGACGCCAGCCGCAGGTCAGACGACGCCAGCACCGTCATGGTTCCCGCCGGTCGACGTCCGATCGTCGCCGGTCTGTGAGCTGGTGACGAATACCTGACGCGGGGTGACCGTACCTGGTCCTCCTGCTGGACACACACCACGCTCGGTCAACGCGTACGCAGGACCTCGAGGAAGAGTGCCGCGAGGGCTGGCCCGTCGACTCGCAGCGCGACGTCGACGAGGCCGCCGGAGCCCAGCTCGTCATGGTCGAGGTCGATCGCGCGCGGCCGTTGGTCGACGACCGTGCGCCCACGCGTCCAGGTGCCGGCCAGCTCGACCCGCACGGGGTGCCGCGCGGTCCAGAGGAGGTCCGGCCGCAGCACTGCGGCAACCGCGCCGGCGTCACCGAGCGTCACCGTTGCCGCGCCGAACCTGGCCAGCTGGTGCTGCATGAGCCGGCCGGCGAGCTGCCGGGCCGGATCGGCTGCGCTCACCAGCGCCTGCACATCGGCGACCGGCACGACCGGCTCGTAGAAGACGTCGAGCCCGTACATGGTCGTCGGCACGCCGGAGTCCAGCACGATCGCGGCCGCCTCCGGGTCGTGCCACACGTTGAACTCCGCCGCCGCGGTCGCGTTGCCGACCGCCGCCGCGCCACCCATCAGGACGATCCGGTCGATCCGGTCGAGCAGCTCCGGGTAGGTGCGGACCAGCACCGCGATGTTCGTGAGCGGCGCCAACGGGATCAGGGTGATCGGCTCGGTCGCGCTGGCGAGGGTGGTCCGGAGAAGCTCGACCGCGTGGATCCCGACCGGCGACCGCTGCGACCGCGGGAGGCCGAGGTCGCCCATCCCGTCCTCGCCGTGCACGTGCCGCGCCGGACGCGGAGGCTCGACCAGCGGCCTGGTCATCCCCCTCGCCACCGGGATGTCCGGCGCGCTGGCTGCATCGAGCACCCTCAGGGTGTTCGCGACGACCTGGTCGACGTCGGCGTTGCCGGCGACGCACGTGATGGCGCGGACGTCCATTGCCGGCGAACGGAGGGCCAGGAGGATCGCCAACGCGTCGTCCACACCGGTGTCGACGTCAAGGACCACCTGCACCGCCCGATCCTCCCACCCCAATCGCGGTGAGAACTTCTGCCCCTCGCCGCTGCCGCGCTCCCGTTCGATACGACGGAGAGGGGCAGAAGTTCCATGATCACCGCCTGGGCGGTGCGGGGTGGGGTGGGTCAGGGGCAGGCGGTTGCCGGGAGGCCGTCGACCTGGACGGGCACGGATCCGCGGCCTCGCGCGGAGCCGAGCAGGACGTCGACGAGGGCCCGAAAGGCGTCCGGCGTGCGACCGAACAGCGCCAGGCGCGCGGTGCTCGCCTCGCTGGCCGCGAGCCCGTAGGGCAGGTCGAGGGAGACAACGACGTCACCGCTCCCGCCGGTCGTACCGCCGAGCAGACGCACGACCGATCCAGGTCCGATCGGGAGACCCGCTGTCCGTGCCGCCTCGGTGAACCGTGCGCGATCGGTCTCGGTGCCGCCGACCACCTGCACCGTGTCGCCGACGAGGCGGCCGGTGCACGGACCGCTCACCACGGCGAGACCGGCGATCGACAGGTCGTAGGCGACCTGGTGGTGCTCGGGCAAGCCGACCGTCGCGAGGTCCGGCTGCGCGGCGCCGAGGCGCGCCTGCCACAGTGCCGTGGCGACCACGCGGGTCGCCGCCTCGTCGAGTCGAGCGGCCGGCAGCGCACCACCCGCGACGGCCGTGACGATCGCCTCCCGTGCAGTCGCCGCATCGCGTGGCATGAGCACGACGTCGACCCCCGCGGCGAGCGCGCGGGTCGCGGCCTCCCCGACGCCGTACGCGCCTGCGACTGCGGCCATCTCCTCGGCGTCGCTGAACACCAGGCCGTCGAACCCGAGGTCCTCCCGCAACAGCCCGAGCACCGCCTGCGACAGCGAGCCGGGCACCCCCGGGTCCAGCGCCGTCACGTCGATGTGGGCCACCATCACCGACGGTGCGCCGGCCGCGACGGCCGCCCGGAACGGGACCAGGTCCCGGACGTTGAGCTCGTCGACCGTCGCGGTCTGCACGGGGAGCGTCTCGTGGCTGTCGGCCGGCACGCTCCCGTGGCCGGGAAAGTGCTTGAGCACGGGGATCAGCCCGCCGCCGAGGTAGCCACGGACCGAGGCCTTGACGATCTCGGCGACCAGCGCCGGGTCATCGCTGGCCGAGCGACTGCCGATCGTCGGATCGGCGAGACCGATCGTGACGTCGGCGTCAGGTGCGAACACGACCGTGAGACCCATGGCGCGCAGCTCGTCGGCGCTCACCCTGGCCGCACGTTCCGCGAGCGCCGGGTCGGCGGCCGATCCGAGGGTCATGTACGTCGGCAGCTCCGTGGCCCCGGCCGTCACGCGAGCGACGGAACCACCTTCCTGGTCGACGCCGACGAGCAGCGGGGCGGGTGAACCGGTAGTGGTAGCGACCTGCTGGAGCCCGGCGGTGAGATCACGCACCTGCCGCGGCGACTCGATGTTGTCGTCGAACAGGATGGCGCCACCCAGTGCGAGGTCCGTGATCTCACCGGCAGCCGCGGCCGCGGTGGTGCCGGCGACGCGCACCATGATCACCCGGCCGGC
>JACCYY010000071.1 GCA_013696235.1 Sporichthyaceae bacterium
CGCTCGCCGATCGAGAGGTACGAGGTGTCCTGCCGGAACGCGATGCTTTGGTAGAGCGATGCGGTGCCGGGCTCCGGGCGGGGCCGACGGGGCGGGACGTCGCGACCGCGCACCCGCTCCACCACCAGCCGCAGGTGCTCCGGCGTGGTGCCGCAGCACCCGCCGACGAGCGCGAGGCCGTACTCCCGGGTGAACGTGTCGTGCGCGTCGGCGAGCTCGAGCGGGGTGAGGGGGTAGCTCGCGCCGTGCCGACCGAGGACGGGCAGACCTGCGTTGGGCAGGCAGGCGAGGCCGACGCGGGCGTGCCGGGCGAGGAAGCGCAGGTGCTCGCTCATCTCGGTCGGTCCGGTCGCACAGTTGAGCCCGATCAGATCGACGCCGAGCGGCTCGATCGCGGTGAGAGCGGCACCGATCTCCGAGCCGAGCAGCATCGTGCCGGTCGTCTCGACGGTGACCGTGACGATCAGCGGCAGGTCGACCCCCGACGTCGCCATTGCGCGCTTGGCGCCGACGATGGCCGCCTTCGCCTGCAGCAGGTCCTGCGCGGTCTCGACCAGCACTGCGTCCGCGCCGCCGTCCACGAGGCCGCGTACCTGCAGCTCGTACGCGTCGCGCAGCATCGCGTACGGCGCGTGGCCCAGCGTCGGCAGCTTGGTGCCGGGGCCGACGGAGCCCAGCACCCAGCGCGGCCGGTCCGGCGTCGCCCACGCATCGGCAGACTCCCGGGCGATCACCGCGCCCGCCCGGGCGAGCTCCTCGATGCGGTTCTCGATGCCGTACTCGGCGAGGTTCGCCCAGTTGGCGCCGAACGTGTTCGTCTCGACGCAGTCCACCCCGACCTCGAAGTAGGCGTCGTGCACCGCGCGGACCACGTCGGGCCGGGTCAGGTTGAGGATCTCGTTGCAGCCCTCGTGCCCCTCGAAGTCCACGAGCCCGAGGTCGTAGACCTGCAGCATCGTGCCCATCGCGCCGTCGGCGACGACGACGCGGCGGGCAAGCTCGGAACGCAGGTCAGACGGCATGCAGACGAACCTCGAGTTGTCGATCGATGGATGATCCGAGGCTACTCGCGCGAGCGCAGGCGGACCGGCCAGCCCGTACGCTGCTGCATGTGATCGAGCTCGCCGGCGTCCCGGATCTGGTCGACCCGGTGATGATCGCGGCCTTCGAGGGGTGGAACGACGCCGGCGACGCGGCCTCCGGTGCGATGGCCCATCTCGAGCAGATCTGGGGTGCCGAGCCGCTCGCCGCGCTCGACCCGGAGGATTACTACGACTTCCAGGTCAACCGGCCGCTCGTGAGCATCGGTGCCGACGGCGAGCGCGACCTCACCTGGCCGACGACGCAGATCTCGATCGCCCGACAGGTCCTCGGCGGGCGCGACGTCGTGCTCGTTCGCGGCATCGAGCCCAACATCCGGTGGCGGTCGTTCGTGACCGAGCTCATCGACGTCGCCGACGAGCTCGACGTCGGCATGGTGGTCGTGCTCGGAGCCCTCCTCGCCGACGTCCCGCACACCCGTCCCGTGCCGCTCACCGCCACGACCGGAGACGCCGATCTGCGGGTGGAGCTCGGACTTCCCGAGTCCACCTACGAGGGTCCGACCGGCATCGTCGGCGTCCTCCAGGACGCCTGCGCCCGAACCGGCATCCCCTCTCTCACCGTCTGGGCGGCGGTCCCGCACTACGTGGCTCAGCCCCCGTGTCCCAAGGCGACCCTCGCGCTGCTGGCCCGGGTCGAGGACCTGCTCGACGCGCGGATCCCCACCGGTGACCTGCCCGCGGACGCGCGCGCCTGGGAGCTGGGCGTTGACGAGCTGGCGGCCGAGGACCCCGAGGTCGCGGAGTACGTCCGTACGCTCGAGGAGGCCAAGGACGCCACCGAGCTGCCCGAGGCCAGCGGCGAGGCGATCGCCCGCGAGTTCGAGCGCTACCTCCGCCGCCGCGCGCCGGACTAGGACCCGCCCGGTCTCACCTCGCGACGCGCCGGGCGACACCCAGGTCCACGCCGAGCAGCGCATCGCAGACCATCGCCGCACCGGCCGCCTCTCCGGGGGCAGCCTGTGCGGCGATCGCGTGAGCCGCCCACGCATCGATCACCTCGAGCGCCCGGGGGGAGTCGAGGTGGTCCGCCATCGCCGCGCGTACGTCGGTGAGCGCCCGTTGGGCACCGGGCGCGGCGAGGTCCGGGGCGGCGCCCAGACCGACCCTGGCCGCGAGTCGCCAGCGCTCGAGCCGCTCCTCGGCGTCGCGCAGGTCTCCAGTGGTCCAGTCCCAGTCCGTGCGCACGTGGTGGGCGAGCAGGGCGAGACGGATCGCCATCGGGTCGGTGCCGCCGCCGCGAAGTGCTGACACGAGCACGAGGTTGCCCTTGGACTTCGACATCTTCTCGCCATCCAGGCCGACCATCCCCTGGTGGAGGTACACCCGCGCGAACGGCTCGCCGGTCACCGCTCGACCCTGGGCCGCGCACATCTCGTGGTGCGGGAAGATGAGGTCTCGCCCGCCGCCCTGGACGTCGACGGTGGCGCCGAGGTGCGCCTGTGCGATCGCCGTGCACTCGACGTGCCAGCCCGGGCGACCGGGTCCCCAAGGCGACTCCCAGGACGGCTCGCCCGGATCGGCACCGGTCCAGAGCAGGCAGTCGAGCGGGTTCCGCTTCCCGGGACGATCCGGGTCGCCGCCTCGCTCGGCGAACAGCTTGACCATCGCCGGCGGGTCCAGGCCGCTGACCGTGCCGAAGCCAGCAGATGCGGTTGCGGTGAAGTACAGGTCGTCGTCGAGGCGGTACACCATGTCGCGCTCGTCAAGCGTCTCGATCAGCCCGACGATGAGCGGGATCGCCTCGACCGCGCCGACGTACTCGTCCGGCGGGATCATCCGCAGTGCCGCCATGTCGGTCCGGAACAGCTCGGTCTGCCGTTCGGCGAGCGACGCCCAGTCCTCACCGGTCGCGGCGGCTCGCTCGAACAGCGGGTCGTCGATGTCGGTCACGTTCTGCACGTAGCTGACCGCGCGACCGCTGTCGCGCCAGGCCCGGTCGAGCAGGTCGAAAGCGAGGTACGTCGCGGCATGGCCCAGGTGGGTGGCGTCGTACGGCGTGATGCCGCAGACGTAGAGCAGCGCCTGATCGGTTCCGTCGAGCAGCACGCTGGCCCGCGTCGCCGTGTCGAGCACCATGGGCGGACCGGCCCGTCCAGGCAGCGCAGGGACATCGGTCGCAGACCAGGCACGCATAGGTGATCGACTGTAACCGAGCGTCTCGAGCGGGTTAGAACGGCGGCCAGGGCAGCGACGGCCATCCGCCGTGCGGGACCGGCAGGACGCCCGATCGCAGCAGCCGATCGACACGCGCGACCGTTCCCGCGACCTCCTCCGGGTCGAGCAGCTCGTCGAGCCGTCGGCCGAGATCGCCGCCGAGCGCCGCCTGGACGATGTGCAGGACGGCGATCTCCTCGTCGGCAAGTGGCTCGCCGGCCCACCCCCAGAGCACCGTCCGGAGCTTGGGGTCGACGCTGAAGCAGACGCCGTGGTCGACGACTCGCAGCCCGAGCTCGGTCGGCAGCAGGTGCCCGGCCTTGCGGTCCGCGTTGTTGATCACCGCGTCCAGGACAGCAGTCCGCCGGAGCGCCGGAGCGTCGGCGTGCACGAGGGTGACCGGGCTCCCCGCGCCGTCGTACGCGTCCACGACAGATCGCCAGCCGGTGGGGACCTGGCCCTCCGGGACGACGTCGACCAGGTCGTCCGCCTCGCCGTGGTCGACCCAGACCTGGCACATCCCGGGACCGACCGGTCCCTCGCGCAGGATCGTGAGCGGGACGAGGTCCCAGCCGGTGACCGCTGACACCTCGTACGCGGCGACCTCCCGGGCAGCGAGGGTGCCGGTCGGGAAGTCCCAGAGGGGCCGTTCACCG
>JACCYY010000075.1 GCA_013696235.1 Sporichthyaceae bacterium
GGCCGCCAGCAGGGCGCACGCGACCGCCGCGGCGGCGGCCACGTTGAGCGAGTCGACCTCGCTCCGCTGCCGGATACGAACGCGGTAATCGGCCTCCTGGAGCCAACGCTCAGACAGGCCGTCCCCCTCGCTGCCGAGCACGAGCGCGACCCGCTCGCCCGCACGGGGGAGGACGTCGTCCAGCAGCTCGGCGGCCGGGTCCGGCGTGAGCGCCAGCACCTCGAAGCCGACGGAGCGCAACCGGGCGAGGCCCTCTGACCACACCGGGATCCGGGCGTACGGCAGCGAAAGCACCGCGCCCATCGAGGTCTTCACCGCCCGGCGGTAGAGCGGGTCGGCGCACCGCGGTGCCAGCAGCACGGCGTCGATGCCGAGCGCGGCAGCGGACCGGAAGACCAGGCCGACGTTCGTGTGGTCGGTGAGGTCCTCGAGCACCACGACGTGGCGTGCGCCGGCCAGCAGGTCGCCGACCTCGGGCAGCGGTCGGCGGGCACAGCTGGCGAGCGCTCCCCTGTGCACCGCGTACCCGGTGATCGACGCGAGCAGCGCCTCGTCCGCGACGTACGCGGCCGCTCCGCTGGTCTGGACCACGTCGAGCAGGCCGTCCAGCCACCGCGGCGCCATCAGGAACGACCGGATGGCATAGCCGGCGGTCGCCGCGCGGCGGATCACCTTGGCGCCCTCGGCGATGAACAGTCCCTCGGCCGGCTCGAGGCGGCTCCGCAGGGCGACGTCGGTCAGCGCGACGTAGTCGCGCAGCCTCGGGTCGGCCGCCTGAACCACCTCGTGGACCCCCGGCTGCACGCGGCCATCCTCCCAGCCCCGGTCGCCGCGGTGTCCGCCGTACGCTCGCCCGGTGCCCGAGACGCCCACCGTCGCGCTGGCGACCTGCCATGACCTGCCTGACCTCGACGTCGACGAGCAGCTGCTCCTCGCACCGCTCGCCGACGAGGGAGTCCACGCGACGGTAGCGATCTGGGACGACGCCGACGTCGACTGGGCACGGTTCGACCTCGTTGTGGTCCGCTCGACCTGGGACTACGTGGGTCAGCTCGACGCGTTCCTCGCCTGGGCAAGATCGGTCGATCGGCTGGCGAACCCGGCCGACGTGCTCACCTGGAACACCGACAAGCGCTACCTGCGCGAGCTCGACGCCGCCGGCGTCCCGGTGGTCGACACGGAGTGGCTCGAGCCCGGCGACCTGATCTCGCTCCCGCCCAGTGGCGAGATCGTCGTGAAGCCCGCGGTCAGCGCCGGCTCGCTCGACACGGGACGGTACGACCTCGCCCGCCAGGAGCACCACCGGCTGGCCACCGCGCACACCGAACGCCTGCTCGACGCGGGTCGCACGGTCATGGTGCAGCCCTACCTCGCGGCGGTCGACGTCGACGGCGAACGCTCGCTGCTGTTCGTCGGCGGCGCGTTCAGCCACAGCGCCACCAAGAGCGCGATGCTGGCCGGCCCGCACGAGGCGACCGACGCGCTGTTCCGGGCCGAGACGATCACCGCGCACCTGGCGACCGACGCGGAGCTGGCGCTCGCCCGCGCCACCCTCGCCGCGGTGCCCGGCTCTGATCGGCTGCTCTACGCGCGCGTCGATCTGGTCGACGACGACCGTGGCGCCGCCCGGGTGCTCGAGGTCGAGCTCACCGAGCCGTCGATGTTCATGGGCCAGTCCCCCGGGTCGGCCGAGCGGTTCGCCGCCGCGATCGCTGCAGCCGCCGGGGCCGGGGCTCAGCGGCGCTTCCGGTCGTAGGCATCGCGCAGGAGCCGCCCGGCAACCCGCCGGGCCCGATCAGCCGGTGCAAGCCGAGCCGGTTGGGGTTCCGGTCGGGACCCGGCGGCGGATGCGCGCCCCGGTTTCGTCCCGGCGCGCTCCCCCAGCCGCTGGACCAGGGCCGCCATGACGTCGATCGCCGCGTCGAGCATCTCCTCCGCCTTTGGCGCCGGGGTCGACGGCCCGTCGGCGACGGTCCCGACCAGGTCGCCGAGATCACCTTCGACCCGGACCCCGAGCGAGCGCAGTCCGTCGGCCGTGCGCTGGCCCTCGGCTCGGGCCCAGGACGCCCGCGGACCGTCGAGCTGGACCCGCTCCGTCCCGCTCCTTGCGGCCAGCACGTCCTTGGCGACGAACCACTTGACCTCACGGTCGTAGACGTGCGCCGGCAGCGAGTCGGCCGTCCGCACGTTGAACCTGCGCAGCAGCTCGGCGGAGGCGATGTCGAGCGACTCGTTCACCGCAGCCACGTCGGGCGGGACGACCGCCGGGTCCGTGCCGATGGCTGCGCAGTACCGCTCCCACAACACATCAGCCGGTGCACCGGACCGCGGCACGGTCACGACCGTCACGCCGTCCGCGCCCACCGCACCAGCCCAGCGCCCGGCCACCGCAACCATGTCGTTGTTGCGCCAGAACGCGCGACCGGGCGGCACGGCCCGGCCCGCTCGGGAGGTGATCGTGTCGACGTACTGCTCCCACGTCCACTGCTGGCCGCCCTGCACGACCTCCTGCCACGCCGCCGGGATGACCCGGACGAGATCGCGTGCCGTGAGGACGACGCGGACTTCGGCCGGCGCGAGGTCGTCGACCATCCGGCGGGCCTGCTGCTTGGTCGCTGCACAGAGCTCCTCGTACGAATACACGGCGGCGGACCCGTCGAAGGCGAGCATCTCGTCGCGCAGGTCGTACCACACCGCATCCGGGATCGGCCGACCACGAAGGTCCGGCCTTCCCATGATCACCTTGCCGGCTCGGCCATGCTCACCGATGCCCTTGGTCCCCGGCACGAGCACGCCGTTCGCGCGGAGTGCGGCCCGCCCGGCGATCAGCCGGTGCTGGAGATACGTCGTCCCGGTCTTGTACCCGCCGACGTGGAGGTAGCAGATGGGAGGCACGCGCCCAGGATAGGAGCGATGCCGCGGCTCAGCGGAGCAGCGTGATCACCGCGACGACGCCGATCACCACGACGAGCCCGCGGAGCGCGGGTGCCGGGATCCGCCGCCCGAGCGAGGCGCCGAGGAATCCCCCCGCGATCGAGCCGGCTGCGATCAGCCCCGCCACCGCCCAGTCGACCTCGGCGACCAGGATGAACACGATCGCCGCGACGCCGTTGACGAAGCCGGCCAGCAGGTTCTTCGCGGCGTTCACCCGCTGGAGCGGCTCGCCGGTGCCGAGTGCGAGCACCGCGATCATCAGGACGCCCTGCGCGGCCCCGAAGTACCCGCCGTAGATCCCGCTGGCCAGGATCCCGCCGGCCAGGAGCGGGCCCCCGTGCGTCGGCCGGTCGCTGCGCACGCCCAGGCGCCTGGTCAGCCACGGCTGGACCAGGACCAGGACACATGCGAGGGCGATCAGCACCGGCACGATCGTCCGGAACGCGGTCTCCGGGAGCGTGAGCAGGAGGATCGCGCCGGCGATCCCGCCGATCGAGGCCATGACGCCGAGGACCACGAGCCGGTGTCGCTGCCCGGCCAGCTCGCGGCGGTAGCCCCACGCCCCGGCGAACGAGCCAGGTGCGAGACCGATCGTGTTCGACACGTTTGCCAGCACCGGGGGGTAGCCCAGCGCAAGCAACGTGGGGAAGGTGATCAACGTACCCGAGCCGACGACCGCGTTGATCGCCCCGGCCGCCAGGCCGGCGAGGAGGATCGCCGTCGCGTCGAGCAGACCCACCCGGGCTAGGCCTGGCCGGGGGCCGGTGGCGTGGGCTGGTTCGGCTGGGGCTGGCTGGACGGTGCTGGGTTGGGATCGCCACCGCCGGGATGGGCCGGGTCGGACTCACCCTGGACGGCGGCAGCGTCACTCGTCGCTGGCCTCCCGCCGCCGGTGCTGCCGGGAAGTGCTGCCGTCTGGGCCTCGGCGATGGCCTGCTGGACGGCGGCCTCGGCCTGCTGCTCGGCGGTCTTCGCGTCGACCCGGTCGGCGCGCGTGTCACGCTCGTCGGTCGACGGTCTGGGTCGCGGCGGCGCCGGCCGGGCCGGGGGCAGGCGAGGTGGGCCTGCATCGCCGCCCGAGCCGGCCAACTGACCGACCACGCTGCCGAGACCTTCCAACGCCTTGCCCAGCTCACTCGGCACGATCCAGACCTTGTTCGCGTCGCCCTGAGCGATCTGCGGCAACATCTGCAGGTACTGGTACGACAGCAGGGCCTGGTCCGGCGCACCCGCATGGATCGCGCTGAAGACCGTGTCGATCGCCTGGGCCTCACCCTCGGCGCGCAGGATCTGCGACTCGCGGTCAGCCTGCGCCCGCAGCACGACCGCCTCGCGGTCACCCTGGGCGCGCAGGATCGCCGACTGCTTCTCGCCCTCGGCGGTGAGGATCGCGGACTGCCTGAAACCCTCGGCGGTCAGGACCGTGGCTCGCTTGTCACGGTCGGCACGCATCTGCTTCTCCATCGAGTCCTGGATGGACGCCGGCGGGTCGATCGCCTTCAGCTCGACGCGGTTCACCCGGATCCCCCACTTTCCGGTCGCCTCGTCCAGCACGACCCGCAATGCTCGGTTGATCTCCTCCCGCGAGGTGAGCGTCTGCTCGAGGTCGAGCCCACCGATCACGTTCCTCAGGGTCGTGACCGTGAGCTGCTCGATCGCCTGGATGTAGTTCGCGATCTCGTACGTGGCCGCTTTGGGGTCGGTGACCTGGAAGTAGAGGACGGTGTCGATCGACACGACGAGGTTGTCCTCGGTGATCACCGGTTGGGGCGGGAACGAGACGACCTGCTCGCGCAGGTCGATCAAAGGTCGGACCCGGTCGACGTACGGGATCACGACCTTGAGACCGGCGTCGAGGGTCTTGCTGTACCGACCGAGACGCTCGACGATCCCGGCTCGCGCCTGCGGGACGATGCGGACGCTTCGGAGCACGGACACGACTACGAACAAGATGATCAAGCCGAAGATGATCAGGCCGACGTCCACGGTTCCTCCGACGGGTAGACGAGCGCGGTCGCGCCCTTGATCTCCATGACGCTGACCGGGGCGCCGGCCTCGATCACGAGCGACGGGTCGTAAGCCCGGGCAGTCCAGATCTCGCCGGAGAGCTTGACCTGGCCGTGGTTGGCGTCGATCCGCTCCAGCGCCACGGCGCTCTGGCCGACCAGGGCGGCGACACCGGTGCGGGTGCCGAGCTCGGGCTTCATGTGCCGGCGCACGACCGGCCGGATCAGCCCGAGCATGGCGATCGAGACCACGAGGAAGCTGACCACCTGCAGCGCCAACGGGCCACCTAGGGCCGCGACCAGCGCCGCAGCGAGTGCTCCGCCGGCGAAGAACCCCACGACGAGCGTGAGCGTGGTGACCTCGACGAGGCCGAGGACGACCGCTGCGATCAGCCAGATCACCCACGCGTCCACGCGCCGATCCTAGTGAGGCCGGCCGGCACGATGATCGGCACCGAGGTCGTCAGGCGGGCGTGACCTCGCGGAGGCGACCCGTCTCGACCTCGTACACGAAGCCGCGGACCGAGCCTTTCCGGGGGATGAACGGGCTCGCCTGGACCCGGTTGAGCGACTGACGTACGTCGGCCTCGACGTCGGTGAACGACTCGGCCGCCCACGGCGGCTTGATCCCGACGTCGTCCAGGATCGACTGCTTGAAGTCGTCGTCGTTGAACGTGAGCATGCCGCAGTCGGTGTGGTGGATCAGGACGATCTCCTCGGTGCCGAGCAGGCGCTGGGAGATCGCCAGCGAGCGGATCGCGTCGTCGGTGGCGACCCCGCCGGCGTTGCGGATCACGTGCACGTCACCCTCGGTCAGCCCGAGGAGCCCGTACGGGTTGAGGCGCGCGTCCATGCACGCGAGGACCGCGGTCTTGCGTCCGGGTGGCATCGGGAGGTGACCCTTGTCGAACGTTGCGGTGTAGCTCGCGGCGTGCTGCACGAGCTCGTCGGTCACCGTCATGGCGTCTCCTCCGGGTGGGACGGATCTGATCCATCTACTACATCGGGCGCCGCGGCGATGTTCCCGCGACCTCGTCATCGGAACAGGCGCGGACCGAGCCGTCACTCCGAGGAGGCTCGGGCGGCGTAGCGCCCGTCCGAGCGACTGAGCTGGAGCGGCAGCCCGAACGTCCCCGACAGTGCCTCCGCCGTGAGCGTCGCCTCGAGCGGTCCGCTCGCAACCACCCGTCCGGACCTGAGCAGGAGCACGTGGGTGAACGACGGCGGGATCTCCTCGACGTGGTGCGTCACCACCACCATCGCCGGCGAGGCGAGGTCCGCCGCGAGCCGGCCGAGGCGGGTCACCAGGTCCTCGCGCCCGCCGAGATCCAGTCCGGCGGCCGGCTCGTCGAGCAGCATGAGCTCTGGGTCGGTCATCAGGGAGCGGGCGATCTGGACCCGCTTGCGCTCACCTTCCGAGAGCGTGAGGAACCGGCGGTCTGCGAGGTGCGCGACGCCGAGCGCCTCGAGCAGCTCCCCTGCCCGGGTCTCGTCGACGTCCTCGTAGAGCTCGCGCCACCGACCGACGACGGCGTACGACGCCGTGACCACGACGTCGCGGACGATCTCCTGCGGCGGGATCGCGTCGGCGAGCGCGGCCGAGGACAGCCCGATCCGCGGCCGGAGCTCGAACACGTCGACCGCTCCCAGGCGCTGCCCGAGCAATCCGACGGTGCCGGTGGTCGGGTGCAGCCGCGCGGCGAGGACCTGCAGCAGCGTGGTCTTGCCCGCGCCGTTCGGCCCGAGGACGACCCAGCGGTC
>JACCYY010000080.1 GCA_013696235.1 Sporichthyaceae bacterium
GAGCGCAGGACGTCCGCCAACGGCGTCCCGCGCTCGACCGCTACCGCGAATCCCTCGGTGAACCGGGCCAGGGCCGGGAGCGTTGTCCGCCTGGCGATCCCATCGAGCGCCTGGGCGAGTGGCGTGCCCGCACGCGCCTCGGCGAGCGCCCGCCCGAGCTCCTTGGACAGCTCGCCGCGCGTGGTCCGCACCAGTCGCTCGAGCGCGGCTGCCGGGCCTTCACCGGCGGCGACGGCAAGCGCGAGCAGCTCAGCCACGACCGGGAACTCCGCCAGCAGCCGGCGCTCACGCACGCGGACCGCCCGAGACAGCGCGTAGTCGCGGCCGAGGACCCCGGCCATCGCGCCGACTGCGCAGAACACGAGGAGGGCGATGGGACGGCCCGCCGCACCACCGGCGAGCAGCACGAGGCTCAGGACGAGCGCGCCTCCCAGCCCAGCCGCGCCAGCGAGCACCTGCTCGACCCGGAACGACTGGACGTTGCGGTCGAGACCGGCCGCGGCCAGTCGACGCCGGACGGACGACCCACCGCCCAAGAGGTTGCCCAGGCGGCGAGCCGATTCCTCGACCGTCGGCGCGACGAGCCGGCCCAGCGTCGAAAGTGGCAGGCGCGACACCTCGGCGTCCGGCCAAGCCTGTCCGTCGAGATCGCGCAGGTACGGCGCGACGCGGTCATCGAGGCGCGGCCGTCGCACGGGCGGCAGTCGAGAGATCGTCACGACCAGTCCGCTGCCCGCCACGAGTCCCACGAAGGCACCCGTGACACTCACCGCAGCACCCGCTCCTCCGCCGGCAGGCGGGCGATCCGCAGCATCACCCGGTAGGCCGTGATGCACACCGCAGCCCCGACCGCCAGCACGAGTACACCGGCGCTTGAGTCGTAGCGCGCGACCGTTTCGGGGCGAAGGGACAGGAATCCGAGGACGAGCCATGGTGAGGCGACCGACAGGCGCGCGGCGTTCACCGTCCATGACTGCCGGGCCTCGATCTCACCCCTCGTACGGACATCGGCCCGGAGGAAGCCGGAGAGGGTGCGCAGGAGGCGGCCGAGCTCGCTGCCGCCCACCTGGCGGGCCAACCTGACGGCTTCCACGACCCGGTCACCCACCGGGTCTGCGAGGGCGTCCTTGAGCCGGTCGAGGCACTCGTCGAACCGGCCGGTCGAGCGGTAGTCCTCGCCGAAGCGCTGGAACGCCCGCCGCAGCGTCTCCGGACCGCGGACGCCGAGCTGGGCGAGCGCCTCCGGCAGAGAGAGCCCAGCGCGGATCGCGGAGCTGATGTGGTCGACCGCGTCAGGCCAGACCTCGCGCAGCTCCCCGCGGCGGCGGCCGGCGCGCTGCCGTACGAGTGCGATCGGGGCGTACGCAGCGGGCAGCGCGAAGGCCACCGCGATCGCGATCGATCGGGAGAGGACCACGGTGCCGACGAGCACGACGAGTCCGGTCGTGATGCAGCTCAGCACCAGCGCGGCCGGTGTCACTCCCTCGACCCCGGCCTGGGTGAGCAGGTCACGCAACCTTCCTCGGCGGCGGCCGTCCCGCGCGCTCGACGAAGCCTCCCCGGGGTGCAGCGCGGTCCAGACGAGCAGCAGACCGATGCCGAACCCGAGTCCGACGAGCGCCCCCATCAGCGCAGCACCTCGTGCCCGTTCGTCGCTGCCAGGCTCGGCGCGGTTGGACGGTAGCGCTCGGCGAGCAGCGCCGCGATGTCATGGCCGACCCGCGCGAAACGATCAAGGTGCGGCGGAAAGCCGTCGGCTCGTACGAGCTCGCCGTCGTGCCAACGGAAGATCGACTCGACCTCGATGACGCCGTCCTCGCAACGTCCTGGGATGGCGGCGATCTCGGTGACCGCGCGATGCCCGGTCGGATCGCGGTCGACGAAGACGACGAGATCGATCGTCGCCGCGACAGTCGGGACGACGAACGCCGAGGTGACGTTCTCGGCAGCGAGCAGCGGCAACGTGCAGAGCTTGGTGACCGCGTCGCGGGCGCTGTTCGCGTGGACGGTGGCCAGGCCCGGCACGCCGGAGTTGAGCGCGAGCAGCAGGTCGAGGCACTCTTCCTGCCGTACCTCCCCGACCACGATGCGGTCCGGCCGCATCCGGAGCGCTTCCTTGACGAGCCGCCGCAGGCGGACCTCGCCGGTCCCCTCCAGGCTCGGCTGGCGAGTCTGCATCGCGACGACGTCCGGCAACCTGAGCGCGAGCTCGAAGACCTCCTCGCAGACGACGACCCGCTCGCGGGC
>JACCYY010000112.1 GCA_013696235.1 Sporichthyaceae bacterium
GCACCCGGCGCCGAAGATGCAGGCCCAGGACGATGTCAGCCAGGTCAGGTCGCAGCGAAAGACCTGATCTACGTCGTCCGGGTCGGCGAAGTCCACCCACGCGCGGGGGAAGTCCAGCTCGACCTCAGGCATGCACGGCAGCCTACGTTGCAACCGATGACCGTCGGTCCGCGAGGATGTGGTCATGGAACCGCGCAGGCTGGGCGTGCTGGACGTCGGCTCGAACACCGTCCACCTGCTCGTGGTCGACGCCCGACCAGGAGCCCGGCCATGGCCGACGTACTCGTACAAGACCGATCTGCGGCTCGCTGAGCTGCTCGATGACGCGGGCCGGGTCAAGAGCGCGGCCAGCGAACGGCTGATCAGGACGATCAGCACGTGCTTGCAGGTGGCGGAGGACCAGGGGGTCGAGCAGCTGCTCGCGTTCGCCACGTCCGCACTTCGGGAAGCCAAGAACGGGGCCGAGCTCCTGCGTCGGGTGCGCAAGGCCACCGGTGTCGACCTCGTGGTCCTGTCTGGAGCGGACGAGGCCAAGCTGACCTTCCTGGCCGCGAGACGCTGGTACGGATGGTCCGCCGGCCGGCTGCTCGTCCTCGACATCGGTGGCGGGTCCCTGGAGATCGCCGCCGGCGAGCACGAGTACCCCGATGTCGCGATCTCGTTGCCGCTCGGCGCGGGGCGGGTCACCCGCGAACGCCTCGAGGGACAGGACCCGCCGGCCCCGGACCGGCTGCACAAGGTGCGCAAGGAGATCCGCCAGGAGATCGCCCGCGCGATCGGCGAGGTCCTTCGCGGGGGGCCGCCGGGGCGGGGGGTGGCCACCTCGAAGACGTTCCGCCAGCTGGCCAGGATCACGGGCGCTGCGCCGTCGAGCGACGGCCCGTACATCCCTCGAGTGCTCCATCGGGTCGACCTCGACGAGTGGCTGGTGAAGCTGTCGACGATGAGCGGTGCGGAGCGCGCCGCACTCCCCGGCGTCTCCCCGACCCGTGCCCCGCAGCTGCTCGCCGGCGCGTTGGTGGCCGACGCCGTCCTGCACCTGCTCGACCTCGAGCAGGTCGACATCTGTCCCTGGGCCCTGCGCGAGGGCGTCATCCTCCGCCGGCTCGACCAGCTCGCCGACAGCGGCTGAAGAGCCCACCACGGTCGGCCCGCCGCCCCGCCACCGCGCTTACGCTGGCGGGATGGCGAAGCGGGGCGGGGATCCGGACGCCGGCGGCGGACGGGTGGTGCACTCCGCGCCGGCAAAGGTCGCGCTGTCGACGTCTGCGGCGTACCCCGCGACCGCCCTGGCGTTCGAGCTCGCCAGCCGGCTCGGGTACGACGGGGTCGAGGTCATGGTCGGGATCGACACGGTCAGCCAGGACGCGGACGCGCTCGCCGCGCTGTCGGAGCACTACGAGATGCCGGTGCTCTCCATCCACGCGCCGACGCTGCTCCTGACGCAGCGGGTCTGGGGCACCGATCCATGGGGCAAGATCGACAAGTCGCGTGAGGTGGCGGCCCGGCTGGGAGCGAGCACGGTCGTCGCACACCCCCCGTTCCGGTGGCAGCGCGCGTACGCCGCGGAGTTCGTCGAGGGCATCGCCGCCCGCAACGAGGAGGGCGGGCCGGTCGTGAGCGTGGAGAACATGTTCCCCTGGCGCGCGGGCAGCCGGGAGATGCTCATGTACGCCCCGGGCTGGGACCCGCGCGACGCCGACTACCAGGCGGTGACCCTCGACCTGTCGCACACCGCGGTGTCCGGTTCCGACGCGATGGCGATGGCCGAGGACCTCGGCGAGCGCCTGTCGCACGTCCACCTGGCTGACGGCAGCGGCTCGCCTCGGGACGAGCACCTCGTCCCCGGCCGGGGCCACCAGCCGTGCGCGGAGCTGCTGGACTGGCTGGCCCGTCGCTGGTTCACCGGCACGGTCGTGGTCGAGGTGAGCACGCGAGGTGCGGTCGACCGCGACGAGCAGGAGTCCGATCTTGCCGAGGCGCTCGCGTACGCCCGGCTCAACCTCGTGGTGCCGGCCGACCGCTACGCGGGTCCATGACCGCCCGGACCGCGGGCACCGGGAGGTCCCGGGGCCGGCCGACCGGCGGTACCGACGCCCGGGCGAAGATCCTCGCGTCGGCCCGGACAGCGTTCGCCGATCGCGGGTACGACGGCGCGACCATCCGGGCGATCGCCGGTGCGGCCGGCGTGGACCCGGCGCTCGTGCACCACTACTTCGGCAGCAAGGAGAGGCTGTTCGTCGAGGTGGTGCAGTTCCCCGTGGCCCCTGCCGACTTCCTGCCGGACGTGCTCGCCGAGGGACCCGGCCAGCTCGGCGAGCGGATCGCTCGCACGTTCCTGGCGCTGGGCGAGGACCCGAGCACGCGAGACGCGCTGATCGCGATGGTGAGGTCGGCGGTCACCAGCCCGGCCAGCGCGGCGATGCTCCGGGAGTTCATCAGTCGTGGACCGCTGAGCAAGATCGCAGCGACCCTTGACGGGCCTGACGCGCGGCTCCGGGTCGAGCTCGCGATGGCGCAGGTGGTCGGTGTCGTGCTGTCCCGGTACGTGCTGCGCCTCGAGCCGCTGGCCAGCGCGGACCAGGAGGAAGTCCTGGCGTACCTCGCTCCGACCCTGCAGCGCTACCTCACCCCCTGAGCGCCGAACAGATCGTCAGACCATCTTGACGGCGGTCCGGCTCGGGTTATTATTCAACACGTGGCGAATAACGTGGTGGTGCAGGTTCGTGGCCTTCGCGTGGTCCGCGGTGGCGCGGTGGTCCTGCCGGACCTGACCCTCGAGGTCCGGGCCGGAGGTGTGACCGGGCTGCTCGGCCCGAGCGGGAGCGGCAAGTCGACGTTGATCCGCTCGATCGTCGGGGTCCAGGTCGTCGACAGCGGCACCGTCCAGGTGCTCGGTCGACCAGCCGGCGACGCGAGGCTGCGGACCCGGGTCGGGTACGTGACCCAGTCACCGAGCGTCTACGCGGACCTCACGGTGCGCGAGAACCTCGCGTACTTCGCCGCCGTGCTGGGCGCTCCCCGCTCGCACGTCGACCGGGTCATGCACGAGGTCGCGCTCGAGTCGCAAGCTCGCGTCCTCGTCGGCCGGCTCTCCGGCGGCCAGCGCTCGCGCGTCTCGCTCGCCGCCGCACTGCTGGGGTCACCCGAGCTGCTGGTGCTCGACGAGCCCACCGTCGGTCTGGATCCCGTGCTCAGGCGCGACCTCTGGGACCAGTTCCACCGGCTGGCCGCCCGGGGCGTCGGCGTGCTCGTCTCGAGCCACGTCATGGACGAGGCGAGCCGGTGCGACCGGCTGCTGCTCCTGCGCGAAGGCCGGCTGCTCGCCGACGACGAGCCCGCCGCGCTCTTGGCCCGGACCGGCGGGCGCGACGTGGAGCATGCGTTCCTGCGCCTGTGCGACGAGACGGAGGTGGCCGCATGAGCACCCGGGTGACGCTGGCAACCGCCGGCCGGGTCCTCCGCCAGCTCCGGCACGACCACCGGACGCTCGCACTGCTGCTCGCCGTGCCGTCCCTGCTGCTCACGCTCCTGTGGTGGATCTTCGACGAGCGTTCCCCGCAGGTGTTCGACGGCGTCGGCGCAGTGCTCGTCTGCCTGTTCCCGTTCCTCGTGATGTTCCTCGTCACCAGCATCGCGACCCTGCGCGAGCGCTCGTCCGGCACCCTCGAACGGCTCTTCACGATGCCGATGGGCAAGGCCGACCTGCTGCTCGGGTACGCCATCGGGTTCGGGCTGGTGGCTCTCCTGCAAGCCGGGATCGCGGTCACGGTCGCGGTGTGGCCGCTGGGTCTGGATCTCGCGGGCAGCCCGTGGCTGCTGCTCGTGATCGCGGTGGCAGACGCACTCCTCGGCGTGGCGCTCGGGCTCTTCGTGAGCGCGTTCGCGCGGACCGAGTTCCAGGCCGTGCAGTTCATGCCGGTCGTCGTGCTCCCGCAGTTCCTGCTCGGCGGGTTCCTCCTGCCGCGAGAGCAGATGCCGAGGCTGCTCGAGCTGCTCTCGGACGTGCTCCCGCTCTCGTACGCGATCGACGCCGCCCGGCTGGTGACGGCGACGCCGGACCTCACGGCGCAGCTCGGCCGTGACCTCGGGGTCGTGTTCGGCGTCGCCATCGCCCTGCTCGGCCTCGGTGCGGCGACGCTGCGGCGACGCACGCCGTAGTCGGTCGACGCGAACCGCGGCTCAGCGACCCGGTCCCACCGCGCCGACGGGGCGGTTGCCAGTGAGGCGAGCGCCGGCCAGGTCGGCTGACCACGCTCAGGTGGCACGACCTGTCGACGGATCCGCTCACGAGCCGACAGCTCGCGCCACTTGAGGTGGAGGGCTGGTCGACGCACTCCCGCCGAGTGGGTCGGGAGGCGCATGCGCTCGTGGTGGTGCCAACCTGTGGATCCAGGCTCAGGTGACGGCGGCGAACTTCTCGACGGCGTTGGTGGTGCCGGCCACGATGAGCAGGTCACCAGCGTGCACGTCGGTCTCGGGCCGGGCGTAGGTGAAGTCTTGGCCCGGTCGCTTCACCCCGACGATCGTCACGCCGTACTTCGACCGCAGCGCGCTCTCGCCCAGCGTCCTGTCGTGCGCCTCCGCCGGCGCCTTGGTCTTGACGATCGCGAAGTCGTCGTCGAACTCGATGAAATCGATCATCTTCCCGGTCAGCAGGTGCGCGACCCGCTCGCCGACCTCGGCCTCCGGAAAGACGACGTGGGTCGCGCCGATCCGCTCGAGGATCCGGCCGTGGGCCCGGGTGATCGCCTTGGCCCACACCTCCTTGACGCCGAGGTCGATCAGCGCGCCGGTCGCCAGCACGCTGGCCTCGATGTCGCTGCCGATCGCGACCACCGCGACGTCCAGGTGGTGCGCACCGATCTGACGCAGCGCTGCTTCACTGGTGGCGTCGGCTTGGACGACGTGCGTGAGCACGCCGGAGAACTCCTGGACCAGCTCCATGTTCGAGTCGACCGCGAGCACCTCGTGGCCGAGCCGGGACAGCGCGAGCGAGATCGAGCTGCCGAACCGGCCGAGGCCGACCACCAGGACGCTGCTGTCGTGCAGCTTGTCACCCAACGATGGGTCGCTCCTCCGGTAGCCGGTACAGACGTCGGCGCTCGCGCAGAGCGAGGGCCGAGGCCAGTGTGATGGTTCCGAGCCGCCCGATGAACATCAGCGCGACCAGGATGTACTGAGCCTGCGACGAGACGAAGGGCAGTGCACCCGTCGACAGACCCGACGTCGAGAACGCAGAGGTGACCTCGAACAGCGCGACGTCCATCGTAAGGTCGGTCACCGCCAAGACTGCGAACGTGCCCACCGCCACCACGGCGACGCCGAGCAGCGCCACGCTGATCGCCTGTCGGATCGCCGCCGACGGGATGCGCCGGCCGAACGCGTCGACGTCCGGGTCGCCGCGCGCCTCCGACACGATCGCGAAGAACAGCAGCAAGAACGTGGTGATCTTGATACCGCCGGCGACGCCGGCCGATCCACCACCGATGAACATGAGGATGTCGGTGGCGAACAGGGTCGTCGAGTTGGCATCGCCGAAGTCGAATGTCGATAAGCCGCCGCTGCGCGGGGTGACGGCGGCGAAGAAGCCGTTCAGGATGGTTGCGGGCGTGCTGAAGGACCCGAGCGTCCGCGGGTTGGTCCACTCCAACGCGGTGAGCACGACCGCGCCGCCGATGAGCAGGAGGGCGGTGCCGCTCAGGACGATCTTCGCGTGGATGGACCACTGGCGCGGGTTCTGCCACTTGTGCCGCAGCTCGAACAGCACCGGGAAACCGAGGCTGCC
Source organism: Sporichthyaceae bacterium (assembly GCA_013696235.1). Lineage (GTDB taxonomy): Bacteria > Actinomycetota > Actinomycetes > JACCYY01 > JACCYY01 > JACCYY01. The sequence continues at coordinate 5,789 of JACCYY010000112.1, forward strand.
GAGGATGATCGCGAGCGCGATGGGCAGCAGTATGACCGGGTCGAGTGCGTACCCGGCAAGACTGTCCGACCACAACGCGAAGCCGGCGTGGTTGAACGCCGCGATGGCGTGGAACACACCGAGGTACGCGGCGTCGGCGAGCGACTCGCCGTACCCGAGCCAGAGGCGCAATGTGAGCCCTGCGGCCAGCAGGCCCTCTACGACGAGGTTCACGAGGGCGACGCCGATCAGCACCCGACGGACGTCGCCGAGATCGAGCGTCTTCGTCTCGGCCTGGGCCACGAGCGACGTGCTGATGCCCAGTCGGCGGCTCACCAGCAGCGCCAGAAGTGAGGCCAGTGCGGTGATCCCGAGGCCGCCGAGCTGGAACCCGACCACGATGGTGACCTCGCCGAACGTCGACCAGGTCGAGGCGGTGTCGGCGATGGTGTGACCAGTCACGCAGACGGCGGAGGTGGCGGTGAACAGGGCGATCCGGAAGCCGACCGAGCTGCCGTCCGCGCCGGCGATCGGCAGCGCGAGAAGCACCGTGAACACACTCACCCCGGCGGCGAACATCGCGACGATGACCCGCGCCGGCGAGGCCAGGATCTTGGCCCGACGCCGGATCCGGCGGCGTACGACCTCACCTGCCACGCCGTGCCCCTCGGGGTGCCCGGAGCCGTTGCTCACGAGGGGGCACGCTAGCGGGCGCGGGCCGGCACCGCGCGTAGCCTGTGCTCGGTCGATCTTCTGTCGTCCGGGTGGGAGGGTGGATCTCGTGCTTCGCGACGCACTGCTGCTGGCCGCCCGGAGCCCGCGTATCGAGCGGATGATCACGACCCTGCCCGTCACGCGCCACGTGGTCGAGCGGTACGTCCCGGGTGACGGGATCGA
>JACCYY010000127.1 GCA_013696235.1 Sporichthyaceae bacterium
AGCAGCGTGTCGGTGAACCCGGGCAGCGTGTTGGTCGGGTAGTCCTCGAGCGAGCCCAGGTCGACCACGAGGTGGATCGCCGGGTTGTACGACCACACGTTGGGCCCACGGTAGACGCGGGTCTCGATGATGGTCAGGTCCGGTCGGGCGGGCCCGGGCGGCGCGGGTCGGTCCGTCATCGGTGGCTCCTTCTCGGTGCCGGCGCTCGGACGTCAGCTCTGGTCCGTCGAGGCCTCGTCGTCAGGCCCGCGCGACGAGGTTTTCCGGCGGACCGGTCCTGCGTCCTCCCGGGCGATCCGCCGCGCCAGGCGCCGCATGCCGGTCTCGGTAGCCGCGATCTCGGCGAGCTCGGCCGGCGGCATGGGTTCGGCGTAGTCGAGGAGCGCCCGGGTGTCCAGGTCGAAGCGTGCACCAGCCGGCAGGGTGTGCACCACTGCTCCGGACACGAGGATCGGCCGGCTGCCCCTGGCTGTGGGCGCAGAGGTGATCGCACGTTCGGCGTCCACGATCGTGATCGCGCCCCGACCGGCCACCTCGAGCACGTTGCCGATGACGATGGCTGCGGTGTCCTCGTCGATGCCGACGCCGAGAAGGCTCGGGGACTGCGCGATCAGCGAGATCAGACGTCCGTAGCGGTCGCGCTCCCGGAAGTGCTGGTCGACGACCACTTCCGGCAGCAGGCCGAGCCCACGGGCGAGCTGGCTCATCCGCTGGCGCGGGGTCGGGCCGCCGGTGCCAAAAGCCACCATGTGCTCGCTCACGATGCTGGCTCCGGCCGACGTGCCGCCGACGACCCCGCCGCGCGCGTGCACGTCGACGATCCCGCGGCCGAAGGCCGTACCGACGCAGACCGACGCGAGCTTGAGCTGGTTGCCTCCGGTCATGAACACCGCGTCGATGTCGTCGAGCTCCTTCGCCAGCACCCGGTCCTGCGCTTCGGCCCGGTTCTGCGGACGGAGCGCGACGACGTCGCCGGCACCGAGCCGCCGGAACAACGCGTCGTAGAGCTCGACCACCTCGTCGCCGAGGGTCGAGGCGGTCGGGACGAGGGCGATCCGGGGGTTCGGTCCGGCCAGCCGGACGAACCGCTGGAGCAGCTCGCGCCGTCCCGCCTTGTCCTCGGCACCCCCGATGACGAACACCACGCCGCCCGGATCAGTCGCGGGCTCGCGACCCCCGGCGAGGCGTGGAGGTGACGTGGTGGGCATGCGGTCAGAGCGTACTGAGTCACCGATGGTGAGATGCTCACCCGGTGCCCGACACGACTGCGGTTCGTACGCTCGTCCTCCTGCGCCACGCAAAGTCGGTACGCGATGGAACACCTGATGCCGACCGCCAGCTCGCCGCCCGTGGCCATGCCGACGCCGCCGCGGTCGGGCGCTGGTTCGTCGAGGCCGGCCACGAGTTCGGGCTGGTGATCTGCTCGACGTCGATGCGTACGCGCGAGACGTGGGCCGACCTCGAGCGTGCCGGCACCGCCGCCGACCACATCACCTACGACGAGCGGGTCTACGAGGCCGGGGTCGACGATCTTCTCGACGTGCTTGCCGACGTCCCGGACGAGACCGCGAGCGTCCTCGTGGTCGGCCATGCCCCGGGCGTCCCCGCGCTCGTCGAGACGCTGGCCGACCCCGAGCGCAGCGACCCCGACGCTCTGCACGCCCTGCGCCGGTCCTTCCCGACGAGCTGCTTCGCCGTCCTCACGATCGAGCGCGGGTGGTCAGACCTGGCCGAGCACAGCGCCGAGCTGGGCGAGGTCGCCGCGCCGCGCGGCTGAACGGTGTCGCAGTCGGCGGCGATCCTGGGAGCGATCAGGGCGAGCACCGCCCGGTCACCGTCGATGGCGCTGGCCGTCGGGTCGGCCGGCGTCGCCGTGGCGACGCGTGCTGGCCCGCCAAGAGGCCGGCCGTCCGTGTGGGCCGTGCCACTGCCGGACGCCGCCCGGCTGCTCGCCAAGCTCGAGGAGGAAGCCCGCCCGCGCTGGGTCTGGTGGTCCAGCGCCCAGACCGTCCCGCTGCTTCGCGGCCCGTCGTACGGCCTGCAGGTCCGCACCTGCTGGGACCTCGGTGCGGTGCACCGTCTGCTGATGGGCGGCTGGCGGGACGAACCGGCGACGGTCTGGGCCGCGCTGCACGGCCTCGACCCTGCAGCTGTGCCCGCCGACGGCCAGCTCGACCTGCTCGGCCTGGGGTCGACGTCTGACGACGAGGGGTCGGCGGACGAGCCGGTCCGACCCGACGGCCACCTGAGGCCGGACTGGGCGGCGGGCTCGTGGCGGCACACCCTGACCCGGACCGCGCGGTGGGCCGAGCTCACCCTCAAAGCGGCGGAGCTGCAGGTGGTGGCCATGCGCGACCCCGAACCTGCGGTCGGCCCGACCGCAGGACGTCAGGGCGACCCCGTGCTCACCGCCTGGTCGGAGTCCGCCGGGGCGATGCTCGCCGCCGAGCTCGGTCTGGACGGGCTCCCGGTCGACCGTGCGGTCGCGGAGGAGGTGCTGCGCGGGCTGGTCGGGCCCCGGCCGGTGTCCGCGGAGGCGGAGCAGCACGGCCGGTCCAGCCGCGACGCGCTGGTTCTGCGGCACCTGCCCAGCAGCCTCGACGTGTCCGACACCGATCTGCGCAGCCCCACCCAGGTGCGGGCGCTGCTGAGCCGGATCGGGCTGGACCTGCCCGACACCCGCTCGTGGCGCCTCGAGCGCCACGCGGGCGAGCACCCGCTCGTCGACGCGCTGCTGGTCTGGCGCAGGACCGAGCGGATGGCGACGACGTACGGGTACGGCTGGCTCGACCGGCACGTCGGCGCGGACGGACGCCTCCGGGGTCGGTGGACCGGCAGCGACGGCGGCGCCGGCCGGATGACCGCCCAGTCCGGGCTGCACAGCCTGCCGGCCGAGCTCCGCGGTGCGGTCGCCGCCGAACCCGGGCACATCCTGGTCCGGGCCGACCTCGGCCAGATCGAGCCGCGCGTGCTAGCCGCGGTATCCGGTGACGTCGCGCTGGCCGCCGCGACCGCGGACGACGACCTCTACAC
>JACCYY010000157.1 GCA_013696235.1 Sporichthyaceae bacterium
GCGGTGCGCAGCCGGCCGACGGCGGACGTGCACCAGCTGGTGGTCGCGTTCCCGTGGCGGCACCGCAGCAAGGCGGAGGCGCACGCGACCGCAGTCGCCGGTGTGCTCGACGCGCTGCCCGGCGTGATCGCCGGCCGGTCGGGTGGCGAGCCGATAACTGATCTGCCGAGCGTGCTGGCGGCGGCAGCGCAGCAGGTGCGCGAAGCGCCGCAGGGTACGGCGCCGACAGCGGTGCGACCGCGGGTGCCGGTCGTCGCGGTCACCGGGACGAACGGCAAGACCACGACCTCGCGGATGATCGCACACATGGGCCGCCGGGCCGGGCTCGTCGTCGGCTGGTGCAGCACCGACGGCGTGTACGTCGACGGCCAGCTCGTGGAGGCCGGGGACTTCTCCGGCCCGAGCGGCGCCCGCCGGGTGCTCGAGGACCCGCGGGTCCGACTGGCGGTGACCGAGACCGCGCGCGGCGGGATCTTGCTGCGTGGCATGGGGATCACGGCGAACGACGTGTCGGTCGTGACGAACGTCTCCGCCGACCACCTCGGGCTGCAGGGCATCGACACGCTCGACCAGCTCGCCGAGGTCAAGGCGGTCGTCACGAAGGTCACCAAGCCGGGCGGCTGGGTCGTCGTGAACGGCGACGACCCTCGTACGTTCGCGATGCGGCTGGGGTCGCCGGCCAGACCGTTCGTGTTCTCCCGCGACCCCGGGTCGCCGGCGTTGCGGGCGGCGCTCGACGAGGGCGGTCGGGCCGCGACCGTGCTCGACGGCGACCTCGTCGTGCTCGACGCCGGCGGTGACCCGACCCACCTCACGCCGGTCGCCGACATCCCGATGACCCTGGCCGGCCTCTCCGGCTTCAACGTCGAGAACGCCCTCGCCGCGGCGGCGGCCGGCCTCGCGATCGGGCTGTCCCGAGCGGCGGTGGTCGACGGCCTGCGTGACTTCCAGCCCGATCCCACGGACAACCCCGGCCGGATGAACATCTACAGCGTCCGCGGCGTCACCGTCGTGATCGACCTGGCCCACAACGAGGCCGGGCTGGCCGCACTGCTCGAGGTGATGGCCGGCCTGCGCCCGCCCGGTGCCCGGACGCTCCTCGCGCTCGGCACCGCGGGCGACCGGACCGACGAGATCATCTCGACCCTCGGCGAGATCGGGGCGCGCGGCGCCGACCGGACGGTGATCGTGCACAAGGACGGCTACCTGCGTGGGCGGTCGACCACCGACATGGATGCGCTGTACCGGGCCGGCGCGGCCGCGGTCGGCGTCCACGACGTCGCGTCGTACGGGTCCGAGCTCGAGGGTCTCCAGGTGCTCCTCGGCGCGGCCGCCCCACGTGATGTCGTCGCGCTGATGTGCCACCAGGATCGCGTGGAGGTCGATCGGTGGCTTCGCGCGCACGGCGGCGCAGTCGACGATGCCGAGGCCGTACGGGTGAAGGTCCTGACGGCCCGCGGCGGCCCCGGCTGACACGAGGGAGAGCATGGCCACCGACACGATCAAGCTCAGCGACGCCCAGACCTTGCGGGTCGTCGCCTCCTCGCCGGAGGCGCTCGAGCTGGAGTCGAGCTGGACGACAGGCGGCAGGAGGCCGCCAACCCACTGGCACCCGCGACAACACGAGCTCTTCGAGGTCCTCGCCGGCCGCTTGACGGTCGAGCTCGACGGGAAGCCGCCGCAGATCTTGCGACCGGGCGAGACGGTCGACGTCCCGCCCCGGACCTCGCACCGGATGTGGAACGCCGGACCCGAGCCGGCCCGAGCCTTGTGGCGGGTGTCCCCAGCGTTACGCACCGAGGAGATGTTCAGGTTCATCGACCGGGGAATGTCCCCGATCAGGGGTGTGCAGCTGCTCTGGACTTTCCGACACGAGTTCCGGCTCGGAACGCCGAAGCGGCGATGAGTGTGCCGGCGGTCACACGTTCAGTGGCTGTTGCCGAATCCCCAGGCGTTCAGCTTGCGGGGATGGGGTGGTCCTCGACCCCGGGCTCGTAGACGGCGGTGGCATCGGGATCGGCGATCGCCTGGCCGATGTGCGCGCCAGCCTGGGCCTGGTGGCTGAGTGCCTCAAGCTCGGCGACGACCGCGCCGTGCTTGTCGACGCAGAGCACGACCAGGTCGTTCGGGTTGGCCCGGGTCATGCAGTGGCGTACGGCCGTGATCTCGTCGAGGACGATCTCGATCTGCTTGCACCGCGCGCCCTCGGCCACCCGTTGACGCACTCCTGACACGACATGACCCGCGGTGTCTCCTGGCCGCCGCCCACGAAGGTTCGTGTCCTCGCGGACGACCACGACGTCGAAGAAGT
>JACCYY010000166.1 GCA_013696235.1 Sporichthyaceae bacterium
CTCGGGGGCCGCGCCGGCCGCAGGGCCGGGGCGGCCCTCGTGCGTGACGACCTCAGCCCGGACCGCTCACCAGTCGCTGCAGGCGACGTACCCCTTCCTCCAGGTCGTCGTCGCCGAGGGCGTACGAGAGGCGGAGGTAACCGGGCGTGCCGAACGCCTCACCGGGAACCACCGCGATCTCGATCTCCTCGAGCAGCAGCTCGGCGAGCTCGGCCGACGTCGACACGCGGTGGCCGCTGAGATCGGACCCGAGCAACGCACCGACCGAGGGATAGCAGTAGAACGCGCCGAGCGGCTCGGGGCAGCTGACGCCCGGGATCGCCGCGAGCAGGCGCGTCATGGTCTGTCGCCGCCGGTCGAAGGCCCGGCGCATGGTCTCGACCGCGTCCTGCGGGCCGGTCAGGGCAGCCAGGGCGGCGGCCTGCGCGACGTTGCAGACGTTCGAGCTGGCATGGGACTGCAGGTTCCCGGCCGCGGCCGCGATGTCCGGCGGTGCGATCAACCAGCCCACCCGCCACCCGGTCATCGCGTAGGACTTCGCGACGCCGTTCACCACGATGCAACGCTCGGCGAGCTCGGGGACGAGCACCGGCATCGACAGGTACCGTCCCTCGGCCGCGCTGCCGTACCTCAGGTCCTGGTAGATCTCGTCGGTCACCACCCAGATGCGGTGCTCGACGGCCCAACGTCCGATCGCCTCGATCTCGGCCGCTGGATAGACCGCGCCGGTCGGGTTGCTGGGGGAGACGAAGACGAGGGCACGTGTGCGAGGGGTCCGGGCCGCCTCGAGCTGCTCGACGGTCGCCAGGTAGCCGGTCGACTCGTCGGTGTGCACCTCGACCGCCGTCCCGCCGGCGAGGCTGATCGTCTCGGGGTAGGTCGTCCAGTACGGCGCCGGCAGCAGCACCTCGTCCCCAGGGTCGAGGATCGCTGCGAACGCGTTGTAGAGCGCTTGCTTGCCACCGTTGGTGACCACCACCTGGGCGGCGGTCACCGCCAACCCGTTGTCGCGCTGCGTCTTCTCCGCGATCGCGGCGCGGAGCTCGGGCAGCCCCGACGCGGGCGTGTAGTGGTGGAAGCGCGGGTCTCGGCAGGCGGCCTCGGCCGCCGTGACGACGTGCGCAGGAGTCGGGAAGTCCGGTTCGCCGGCGCCGAAGACGATGACCGGCCGCCCGGCCGACCGCATGTCCTTGGCCCTGGCATCGATCGCCAACGTGGCCGACGGCGCGATCGCGCCGAGCCGCCCCGAGACGCGACGCTCGGTGGTCGAGCCGGTCGGGTGGTCCGCGAGAGGTGCAGCAGTCATGGCGGAATCCTGCCACCGCGCTCCCCGGCGCGCGGCGCGGTGCGAGCTGCGGCCATTCGACCCGGGGGAGTGCCTCCCGTACACTTCCCCGTTGGTGGTCCCGACCGCGGTTCGTCGTGCGCTTCGCCATGTGCTGCCTCGTCGGACCGACCAAGACCCACCGCTGTTAGGGCAGTAGCTCAATTGGCAGAGTTCCGGTCTCCAAAACCGGCGGTTGTGGGTTCGAGTCCCTCCTGCCCTGCGTGACCGCACAGACCCGACCACCCGAAGGACAGCCGTGACCGAGACGCACCGGCCCCCGGCCGAGCGTGAGCGCACCTCGCGGACGGCCGATCGCCGTTCGCTCGGGGCGCGCTTGGGCCTGTTCTACCGCCAGGTCATCGCCGAGCTTCGCAAGGTCGTCTGGCCGACCCGCAGCCAGCTGATCACCTACACGGCGGTCGTGCTCGTCTTCGTCGCCTTCATCATCACCGTGGTCTCGCTCCTCGACTTCGGCTTCGGCTACCTCGTGCTCAAGGTGTTCGGCTGACCAGCGGCTGACCAGGGGCTGATCGGGACGCCTCACGTCCGGCGAAGCAGGCAGGTCCGCACGAGCCCGCGACCCGGGACACCGCAGCACTCCCTCGTCCGACTTCGACCGCCAACGACCGCTAGGAAGTAGCAGACACCGTGTCCGACTCCACCACCAGCCAGTCCGACGACCCGGCCCTCGAGGACGAGGGCGCGGAGCCGCTCGCGGACGAGCTGGCCAGCGTGAGCCACCTCGACGAGCCGCGTGACGAGTCACCGGGCGGTCTGTCCCGCGCGGAGGTGATCGAGGGCTCGGCTGAGTCCGCGGTCAGCGCGGACCCGGGCGAGGACCCCGATGCCGCGGCCTACTCCGGCTCGGCCGTCGTCGGGGCATCCGGCGAGGTCTACACCGAGGACCTCACGTCGGGGGAGATCAACGAGCCTGCGCCTGGTGCCGAGCCCGGCCGTCTCGACGCCGACGAGATCGCGCTCGCCGACGACGTCTCGCTCGAGCCGGCCGGCGCCGAGACGCCCCTGCTCGAGCCGGCGGCCGCCGAGGCCGAGGCCGACGCGGCTGAGGACGCGGCTGAGGACGCGGCTGAGGGCGTTGCTGGGGATGTCGCCGAGGTCGAGAGCGCGGAAGCTGCTGAGGATCCCCAGGACGGGCCGCCGAGCGACCCGGCCGAGGAGTTCCGGGCCGCGCTGCGGGCCCGCCCGGGCGAGTGGTACGTGGTGCACACCTACTCCGGCATGGAGAACCGGGTGCGGACCAACCTCGAGAGCCGGATCTCCTCCCTCAACATGGAGGACTTCATCTACGAGATCGCGGTGCCGCAAGAAGACGTCACCGAGATCAAGAACGGTCAGCGCAAGCAGGTTCGCCGCAACGTGTTCCCCGGGTACGTGCTGGTCCGGATGGACCTCACCGACGAGTCCTGGTCCGCGGTCCGGCACACGCCGCAGGTGACCGGTTTCGTCGGCCACAACCACCAGCCGCTTCCGCTTTCCCTCCCCGAGGTCGAGAAGATCCTGGCGCCTGCGTTCACCGCGACGCGGGACCAGCCGGCCGGTCCGGGCGCGAAGGCGCAGATCACGACGGTCGACTTCGCCGTCGGTGACTCGGTCATGGTCGTCGACGGGCCGTTCGCGACGCTGCATGCCACGATCAACGAGATCAACACCGAGGCGCAGAAGGTCAAGGGCCTGGTCGAGATCTTCGGCCGCGAGACACCCGTCGAGCTGTCCTTCAGCCAGATCCAGAAGGTCTGATCACCTCCTCCCACCACCCGCTCTCGCACCCGAAGGAAGAAGGGCGCCCAATGCCTCCCAAGAAGAAGATCGCCACCGTCGTCCGCATCCAGCTGAAGGCTGGCGTGGCGACCCCGGCACCGCCGGTAGGTACCGTCCTGGGCCCGCACGGGGTGAACATCATGGACTTCTGCAAGGCGTACAACGCGTCGACGGAGACCCAGCGCGGCCAGGTCATCCCGGCCGAGATCACGATCTACGAGGACCGCTCGTTCACGTTCGTCCTGAAGACGTCCCCGGCCGCCGTGCTGATCAAGACCGCAGCGGGACTGGACAAGGGCAGCGGCGAGCCGCACGTGAAGAAGGTGGGCAAGATCACCCGGACCCAGGCCCGGGACATCGCGCAGGCGAAGATGGCTGACCTCAACACGCATGACCTCGACGCCGCAGAGAAGATCATCGCTGGGACCGCCCGGTCGATGGGTGTGGATGTCGTCGAGGGCTGACATCCGCCAACGCACGATGTGGGAGGGCCGCGCTGGCCCGCTGACCACAACTCCAGGAGCAGGACTCCACGAGGGCACCACGAGACAGGAGCAGACGTGAAGCGCAGCAAGAACTATCGCAAGGCCGCCGACCTCGTCGATGACGAGCGGCTCTACACCCCGGCCGAGGCCGTGACCCTGGTGAAGAAGACGTCGATCACGGCCTTCGACCCCACCGTCGAGGTCTCGATGCGGCTCGGCGTCGACCCACGCAAGGCCGACCAGATGGTCCGCGGGACGGTCAACCTGCCGCACGGCACCGGCAAGACAGCTCGGGTGCTCGTGTTCGCCGCGGGTGACCGCGCCGACGAGGCCCGGGCCGCGGGCGCCGACATCGTCGGCGGTGACGAGCTCATCGAGCGGGTGAGCGGCGGGTTCCTCGACTTCGACGCTGCGGTCGCCACCCCGGACCTCATGGGGAAGGTCGGCCGGCTCGGTCGCGTGCTCGGTCCGCGTGGGCTCATGCCGAACCCGAAGACCGGGACGGTGACCAACGATGTCGCCAAGGCCGTGACCGAGATCAAGGGCGGCAAGATCGAGTTCCGGGTCGACCGGCACGCGAACCTCCACTTCATCGTCGGCAAGTCCTCGTTCGCCGAGCGGCAGCTCCTCGACAACTACACGGCCGCGCTCGAGGAGGTGCTCCGCCTGAAGCCGTCCTCGTCCAAGGGTCGGTACGTCCGCAAGGTGACGGTCTCCACGACGATGGGTCCCGGGATCGCGGTGGACCCGACGAAGACGCGTGACGTGCTCGAAGAGACCGCCGACGCTGCCTCCTGACCCTGACGATTTGGTCGGTCGGCACGGCACCCCGTACGCTCAGCCACTGCCAAAGACCGCTGGTCGTCACCCTCGGGTGACCGAAAGCCCCGGACAGCCGGGCGACCCGCGCAGGTGTGAAGCTCGATTCCTCGACGGTACGCGGTCGAGGTCGACGCCCCGCGCCTCGCGCCGGGGCGTCTCGTTCGTCTGGACCCCTCTCGGTCGCCCAAGCACCACGCCTCGATGGGAAGCACTGGAAGGAGATCCATGGCCCGGGCCGACAAGGCAGCCGCGGTCGCCGAGCTCGCCGAAGAGTTCCGCAGCTCGCAGGGCGCCGTGCTGACCGAGTACCGCGGTCTCACCGTCGCCCAGCTCGCCGAGCTGCGCGCAAAGCTCGGTCAGGTCGCGACCTACGCCGTGGTGAAGAACACGCTGACCAAGATCGCCGCTCGCGAGGCAGGTGTCGACGCCTTCGAGGACCTCCTCGTCGGTCCGTCGGCCATCGCCTTCGTCAAGGGTGACCCGGTCGAGGCCGCCAGGAGCCTGCGTGACTTCGCCAAGGCGCATCCCACGCTCGTCATCAAGGGCGGCGTGCTCGACGGGGCGCCGCTCGCTCCCGCCGAGCTCTCCCGGCTCGCCGATCTCGAGTCACGCGAGGTCCTCCTCGCGAAGCTCGCCGGTGCGATGAAGGCATCGCTCTCCGGTGCCGCGGCGCTGTTCCAGGCTCCGCTGGCGCAGGCGGTTCGCACGCTCGATGCGCTGCGCGCCAAGGTCGAGCAGGAGACGGGCGCCGCGCAGGCTGCGCCCGGTACCGACGGAGACGATGCCGGACCCGACGGCGACGACCCCGGAACCGGCACGGACGGAGCCGGCACGGCCGAGACCGAGTCCAGCCCGGTCGTGGCCGAGGCCGGGAGCAAGACCGCCCCCGACGACGCCGCACCCGAAACTGACCGGAACGACTGACCAGACAGCTTCCACTCGCTCACCGGGACGACCGGTGAGAACAGACCCGAAAGGACGCCAAGAAGATGGCGAAGATCAGCACCGACGACCTGCTTGACGCGTTCAAGGAGATGACGCTTCTCGAGCTCTCCGAGTTCGTGAAGAAGTTCGAGGACACGTTCGATGTCACCGCAGCCGCTCCGGTTGCCGCGGCCGCTGCCGGAGGCGCCGCCGCCGCCGTCGAGGAGGTCGAGGAGCAGGACGAGTTCGACGTCGTGCTCGAGGAGATCGGCGAGAAGAAGATCCAGGTCATCAAGGTCGTCCGCGAGCTCACCAGCCTCGGGCTCAAGGAGGCCAAGGATCTCGTGGAAGCCGCTCCGAAGCCGGTCCTGGAGAAGGTCAACAAGGAGGCCGCCGACAAGGCGAAGGACGCGCTCGAGGGCGCCGGCGCCAAGGCCAGCCTCAAGTAGTCCGTCCCGCACCTCCGTCGGGGCGGTCCGGCCAGGTCGACTCCGGCCGGCCTGGCCAAGACCTCGGCGGCGCGAGGTAGTTGACGCCAACGGGCGGGCCGGTCATGCTCATGGGGAGCCGCCAAGAGTTCCGCTGGGCCGGATGTCCGTCCGGCACCGGGACTCGGCGGTCGACTGCAAAGGTGGCAGGCGATCGACGATGCCCGCCGTTCGACAGCAGCCCCCAGAAGGGGTAGGCTGCTGTGTCGCGCTGTCTTCAGTCCCGTCGAATCCGCTGCTTCGGGTCATCTGGCATGCGCTCTGAGAGTCCGCGTGCCCTCGGAAGGATCCTTACTTGGCCGCCTCACGCTCCACCCGCACGAAGTCCAACCCAACCAGCACGGACCGGGTCTCGTTCGCCAAGATCCGGGAGCCCCTCGAAGTCCCCAACCTTCTCGCGCTCCAGACCGACAGCTTCGACTGGCTGCTCGGTAACGACGACTGGCGGTCCCGGGTCGAGGCCCTTCGCGCCGCTGGGCGCGACGACATCCCCGCGAAGTCCGGTCTCGAGGAGATCTTCGAGGAGATCAGCCCGATCGAGGACTTCTCCGGATCGATGTCGCTGACGTTCCGCGACCACCGGTTCGAGCCGGCGAAGAACTCGATGGAGGAGTGCAAGGAGAAGGACTTCACCTACTCCGCGCCACTCTTCGTCACCGCCGAGTTCACGAACAACGAGACCGGCGAGATCAAGAGCCAGACGGTGTTCATGGGTGACTTCCCGCTCATGACGCCCAAGGGCACGTTCATCATCAACGGCACCGAGCGGGTCGTGGTTTCCCAGCTCGTTCGCTCGCCCGGCGTCTACTTCGACTCCGCGATCGACAAGACCTCCGACCGCGACGTCTACACCACCAAGGTGATCCCGTCGCGCGGCGCGTGGCTGGAGTTCGAGGTCGACAAGAAGGACCTCGTCGGCGTGCGCCTCGACCGCAAGCGCAAGCAGAACGTCACCGTCCTGCTCAAGGCGCTCGGCATGGACAGCGCGACGATCCTCGAGCAGTTCGGTCAGTACGAGTCGATGCGCCAGACGCTCGAGAAGGACCACACGACCGGCCAGGACGACGCCCTCCTCGACATCTACCGCAAGCTGCGTCCGGGTGAGCCGCCCACCCGCGAGGCTGCGCAGACGCTGCTCGAGAACTACTACTTCAACCCGAAGCGCTACGACCTCGCCAAGGTCGGCCGCTACAAGGTGAACAAGAAGCTCGGGCGCACCGCGAAATACGACCAAACGGTGCTCGACCTCGACGACATCGTGGCCACCATCCGGTACCTCGTCGCGCTGCACGCAGGTGAGCGCGAGATCGCTGCGGCTAACGACCCCGACCGCATGCTCGGGCTCGAGACCGACGACATCGACCACTTCGGAAATCGACGTCTCCGGGCGGTCGGCGAGCTGATCCAGAACCAGGTCCGCACGGGCCTGGCGCGCATGGAGCGCGTCGTCCGGGAACGGATGACGACGCAGGACGTCGAGGCGATCACGCCGCAGACCCTCATCAACATTCGCCCGGTCGTGGCCTCCATCAAGGAGTTCTTCGGCACGAGCCAGCTGTCGCAGTTCATGGACCAGACCAACCCGCTGGCAGGTCTCACCCACAAGCGGCGCCTCTCGGCGCTCGGCCCGGGTGGACTGTCTCGCGAGCGGGCCGGCTTCGAGGTCCGCGACGTCCACTCGTCGCACTACGGCCGCATGTGCCCGATCGAGACCCCGGAAGGCCCGAACATCGGGCTCATCGGGTCGCTGTCCACGTACGGGCGGATCAACGCGTTCGGATTCGTCGAGACGCCGTACCGCAAGGTCACCAAGGGCCGTGTGACGGACCAGATCGACTACCTGACCGCGGACGAGGAGGACCTGCACGTCATCGCGCAGGCCAACGCACCGCTCACCGACGACGGCCGGTTCGC
>JACCYY010000170.1 GCA_013696235.1 Sporichthyaceae bacterium
GCCGCCGCGGGACTGGTCGGCAGGTCCGGGCTCGAGCAGGTCTACGACCACGACCTCCGCGGCACGCCGGGTTCCCGCACGGTCGAGGTGGACGTGCGAGGGGCCGTCGTCGGTGAGATCGGCCGCACTGCGCCGGTAGCCGGGAACGACCTGGTGACGAGCATCGACGCCGGCGTCCAGGCGGCCACCGAACGCGCGCTGGCCGATGCGATCACGCGGGCCCGAACGCTGACCGATCCGAGCGGTCAGCCCTACCTCGCCGACGGCGGCGCCGCGGCCGTGCTCGACGTGACCGACGGCAGCGTGGTCGCACTCGCGAGCGCCCCGTCGTACGACCCGGGCATCTGGGTCGGTGGGATCTCGTCGTCGGCGTACGCCGGTCTCACCGCCGAGGAGGCTGGCGTCCCCCTGCTCTCCCGTGCGGTCCAGGGCGCGTACGCGCCCGCCTCGACGTTCAAGGCGATCACCACCGCGGCAGCGCTCGAGGCGGGCCTCGGTCCCGGCCCGTACGACTGCACGGGCGATCTCGCGATCGGCGACCGGACATTCCGGAACTACGAGTCGCGCGCGTACGGGACGATCTCGCTCGCCCGGGCGCTCGCGGTGTCCTGCGACACGGTGTTCTACCGGATCGCGTACGACCTGTGGCTCCGCGACGGGGGCACCAGCCCGGTAGCGACGCCGGCGGACCCGGTCACCGCCATGGCGCGAGGCTTCGGCCTGGGCGAGCCAACCGGGATCGACCTGCCGGCGGAGGTCGGCGGCCGGATCGCCGACCGGTCGTGGAAGCAGGCGGCCTGGGAGGCCACCCGCGAGGAGACCTGCATCCGCGTGTCCACCGGCTACCCCGAGGTTGCCGAGACCGACCCGGCCCGGGCCGCCTACCTGCTCGCGCTGGCCCGCGAGAACTGCGCGGACGGCTGGCGGCTTCGTGCCGGTGACGCGGTGAACACCGCGATCGGGCAGGGCGACACGCTCGTGACGCCGCTGCAGATGCTCGTGGCCTACGCCGCGATCGCGAACGGCGGCACGCTCTGGGAGCCGCAGGTCGGGCAGACGGTCGTCGACGCGGCCGGGCAGGTCGTCCGGGAGATCGTGCCCGCCGAGGCCGGCCGGCTGCCGGTGACGGCCCCGACGCTAGCCTATCTCCGCGCCGCGCTCCACGGCGTCGCGCGTTCGGGAACCGGCGCCGCCGCGTTCGCCGGGTTCCCGCTCGACCGCATCCCGATCGGGGCGAAGACCGGCTCGGGCGAGGTCTTCGGTCAGCAGTCCACCTCGTGGTTCGTCGCCTTCAGCGATCGGTACGCCGTGGTGATGACCGTGAGCCAGGGCGGCACCGGTGGTGCGACCAGCGGACCGGGGGTCCGGGCGATCTTCGACGCGCTGTACGCCGGCGCGCCGTGAGCGCGCTCGGGTTCCTCGAGCCGGCACTTCTCGACCGTCGGCCCTCCGGCCCGCGGTCCTCCCTCGACCGCGTCGACTGGGTGCTGGTCGGCTGCGTCGCCTCACTGGTGACCGCCGGCGCGATCCTGGTCTTCTCGGCCACCAGGCACGACCTGGCTCTCACGAACGGTGACCCCGCAGCGTTCCTGCGCCGTCATGGGCTGAACGCGACCATCGGAGCCGCCCTGGCTTGCGTGGTCGCGCTGCTCGGCTGGCGCACCGTGCGGTCGTACGCCCTGCTGTGCTGGGGCGCCGGTGTGCTCGGGCTGCTCGCGGTGCTGAGCCCGCTCGGCCTGACCATCAACGGCTCGCGGTCGTGGATCGCGCTGCCGGCCGGGTTCACGCTGCAACCGGCCGAGCTGGCCAAGGTGGCGCTGGTTGTCGTGCTCGCGGTCGTTCTCGGCTCCCGGAAACCCGTGGCGACCGGTGCTCGGGTCGGCCCGGACGCGCTTCCGGGCGGTCCCGGGCGCAGCCAGGTGCTCCTGGCGCTGGGTGCGATCGCCGTCCCGATCGCACTGGTCCTGCTGCAGCCCGACATCGGGACGATCACCGTGGTGGTCGCCCTCGGTGCCGCCGTGCTGGTTGTCGCCGGCGTCCGAGCCCGGTGGCTGCTCGCGCTCGTTGCCGCTGGTGCCGGAGCCGTCGTGCTCGCCCTGCGGATGCGGCTGCTGCGGGACTACCAGCTCGCCCGGTTCACCGTGTTCGCCGACCCGTCGGTAGACCCGTTGGGCATCGGCTACAACACCGCGCAGGCGCGGATCGCGGTCGAGTCCGGCGGGCTCACCGGCGCCGGGCTGTTCGCCGGTCCGCAGACGCGTGGGTCGTTCGTGCCGGAGCAGCAGACCGACTTCATCTTCACGGTGGTCGCGGAGGAGCTCGGGTTCGTCGGGGCAGGACTCATGATCGTGCTGTTCGGGGTGCTGCTCTGGCGCGTGCTGCGGATCGGGGCCCGGTCACCCGATCTCGAGGGCCGGCTGGT
>JACCYY010000246.1 GCA_013696235.1 Sporichthyaceae bacterium
GCCGACGGTCTCGCCGCTGGCTGACACCGGGTGGGTCGCGGTCCGCGCGATGGTCGAGCGGGCCCGCGCCCAGCGCACCATGGACGACCTGTGGGAGGTCGGCGCCCGCGCCATCCTGGTCACCGACATCCACGCCTGCCGGCTCTAGGCGGTGCCTGGCACGCAGCCCCGAGCTCCAGCGCTGCCGGTGACGTTCCGGCCGTGGCTGGCGACGTGGATGCTGATCGGGCTTGCCCTCGCAGTGACTGCGGCGCTGGGGACGCTGGCTGTCGTGCTGCCCGGCATCGACACGCGCGACCGCTGGGGGTTCGTCGGGCTCGCCGCGCTGGTCGTGGTCGGGTTGAGCTTCCTGGCTCGACCGCGCGTGCGGGCCGACCTCGACGGCCTCGAGATCGTGAACGTCTGGCGGCGCCGACGGCTCGGCTGGCCGGAGGTCGTGGCGGTCCGGCTCGGTCCGGGTGACCCGTGGCTCGTGCTCGACCTCGACGACGGGACGACCGCCGCTGCGATGGGGGTGCAGTCCGCCGACGGGGTGCGCGGCCGCCGCGCGGCTGCCCAGATCGCGGCGCTCGTGGCCGCGAACACCGTCACCCCGCGAGACGGCTGAAGCAGGGTCGGCTCGACGTACTGTGCTCCCATGGCACGGAGCCCGCTCGACAACGGTGCCGCGACGCCCGCCCGGCTCCTCGGCGGCGAGCTGGCCAGCCGTGCGTGACGTGCTCGACGACCTGGTCGGCTGGTACGAGCGGGGCGAGCCGGTGGGACTGGCCACCGTCGTCCGGACGTTCCGGAGCGCGCCGCGCGAGCCGGGTGCGGCGATGGCCGTCGGCAGCGACGACACGGCCGTCGGCAGCGTGTCCGGCGGGTGCGTCGAGGGCGCGGTCTACGAGGTCGCCCGCGAGGTGGTCGAGACCGGTGAGCCGCGCCTGGAGGAGTACGGCGTCAGCGACGACACGGCATTCGCGGTCGGGCTGACCTGCGGCGGGATCCTCCACGTCTTCGTCGAGCCGGTGACGGCCGAGACGTTCCCCGAGCTCCCAGCGGTCGCCGCCTCGATCCGGGCCGGCGAGCCGGTCGCGGTTGCCACCGTGCTGGCCGGGCCGGGCCGGCTCGGCGCCCACCTCGCGGTCTGGACCGACCGGACGGCAGGGACGCTCGGCACCGCCCGGCTCGACGCCGCGGTCGCCGACGACGCACGCGGCATGCTCGAGCAGGGCACGACCGGAGAGCGCCGATACGGTCCGGACGGGCAGCGCCGGCTCGACGATCTTGCGGTGTTCGTGGCCGCGTACGCCCCCCCGCCGCGCATGTACGTGTTCGGGGCGATCGACTTCGCCGCCGCCGTCGCCCGCGTCGGCGCCTTCCTCGGCTACCACGTGACGGTGTGCGACGCCCGGCCCGTGTTCGCAACGCCGCGAAGGTTCCCCGAGGCGGACGAGGTGGTCAACGCGTGGCCGCACCGTTTCCTCGAGGACGCTCCGGTGGACCGGCGCACGGTGATCTGCGTGCTGACCCACGACCCCAAGTTCGACGTGCCGCTGCTGCAGGTCGCGCTGCGGACGCCCGCGGCCTACATCGGCGCGATGGGCAGCCGGCGGACGAACGACGAGCGCGCGGCGCAGCTCCGAGCCGTCGGCGTCAGCGACGAGGACATCGCCCGGGTCGCCGCACCGATCGGGCTTGACATCGGCGCCCGGACGCCGGAGGAGACCGCGATCTCGATCGCCGCGGAGCTGGTGTCGCTTCGCTGGGGTGGGTCGGGCGAGCGGCTGGTCGCGACCGACGGCCCGATCCACCACCCGCGAGCCCGGTGACGAGCGTCGCGTGAGGGTCGCCGGGCTCGTGCTCGCCGCCGGCGCCGGTATGCGGCTCGGCCAGCCCAAGGCGCTGGTCACAGTCGACGGGCGGCGCTTCGTCGACCTGGCGGTGGACGCGCTGCGCGAGGGCGGCGCCGATCCCGTGCTCGTGGTCGTCGGCGCCGCCGAGGTCGGGCACGTCGATGCACTCGTGGTGCCGAACCCGGACTGGGTCACCGGTATCGGGTCCTCGTTGATCGTGGGGTTGGCTGCCGCCGCGGCGTACGGCGAGGCGACGACCCCGCTCCACGGCGTGGTGGTGTCGTTGGTCGACCAGCCCCGGATCGGTCCCGCAGCGGTGGCCCTCGTCCTCGATGCAGGCCGGACCGGCGCCCACGCCGCGGTCGCGACGTACGGCGGCGAGCTCCTGCACCCGGTCTACCTGCACGCGACCAGCTGGTCCGGGGTGGCCGCGCTGGCGCAGGGTGAGCGCGGTGCCCGGCCGTACCTCGAGGCGCACCCGGACGTGGTCGAGCTCGTGCCCTGCGACGGTCTCGGCGACCCGTCGGACGTCGACACCGCCGCGGACCTCCGGCGCCTGGGTTGATCAGCGTGGCGGGTGGATCGGTTCGTCCTGCACGTGCGTTTCGCTGAGGTGGCGCGACCTGTCGACGGACGACGGGTCGAGTCGACGGGTTGAGCCTGTTGATCGATGACGCTCGGCGCTAGCGTCGGGCCACGGGTGCGTCGACCGAGGAGACCGCAGTGCTGAATCTCGCCGTCATGCTGGAGGACTCGGCGCGATCGGTGCCGGATCGGGCTGCGGTCGTCCTGGGCCCGGCTCGGCTGACCTACGCCCAGGTGAACGCGGCGGCGAGCCAAGTTGCGGGGTGGCTCGCGTCGCAGGACATCAAGTCGGGTGACCGGGTGGCGCTGACCTGCCCGAACCTGCCCTACTTCCCCATCGTCTATTACGGGATCCTCAAGACCGGCGCGACCGTCGTCCCGCTCAACGTGCTGCTCAAGGAGCGGGAGATCGCGTATCACCTGGCGGACTCCGGTGCGCGCGCGTACTTCTGCTTCCAGGGCACCGCGGAGCTCCCGATGGGGACGGCCGGGCACGCGGCGTTCGAGCAGACCGAGGGTTGCCAGCACTTCGTGATGATCACCGCCGACCCGGCCGGGCCGTCGCCGGTCGAGGGGACGCAGACCCTCGGCAGCGTGATGCAAGGCCGGACGCCGACGTTCCCGAGCGTCCCGACCCGGGAGACCGACACCGCAGTCATCCTCTACACGAGCGGCACGACCGGCCAGCCCAAGGGCGCGCAGCTGAGCCACAGCAACATGGTGCAGAACGCGCAGCTGGCGCCCAAGGTCTTCGGCTGGCACGACGGGGACGTCCATCTGCTGGCCCTGCCGCTGTTCCACTCGTTCGGGCAGACCGTCGACATGAACATGGGGCTCTACACGCAATCGACCCTCGTGCTGATGCCGCGCTTCGAGCCCGGCGCTGCGCTCGGGCTGATGGAGTCCGAGGGCGTCACGTTCTTCGCCGGCGTCCCCACGATGTACTGGGCCCTGCTGTCCCATCCGGGGGCGGGTGATCATGACCTGGCCAAGATCGCCCAGAACCTTCGGCTCGCGGTGTCCGGCGGGTCACCCATGCCGGCAGAGGTGCTGCGCCAGTTCGGTGAGAAGTTCAGCGTCAAGATCCTCGAGGGGTACGGCCTGTCCGAGACCAGCCCCGTCGCCACGTTCAACCGGGTCGACCGCGACACCAAGCCGGGCACCGTCGGGCTGCCTGTGTGGGGCGTCGAGGTGAAGCTCGTTGACCTCGAGGGCGCCGCCGTCACGGCGGGCGAGCCTGGCGAGGTGTTGATCAAGGGTCACAACATCATGACCGGCTACCACGACCGGCCCGACGCGACCGCGGAGGCGATCGACGACGCCGGGTGGTTCCGCAGCGGCGACATCGGGACGCTGGACGACGAGGGCTACCTCACGATCGTGGACCGGGCGAAGGACATGATCATCCGAGGTGGCTACAACGTGTACCCGCGCGAGGTCGAGGAGGTCCTGGTCACCCATCCCGCGGTCTCGCTGGTCGCCGTCGTCGGCGTGCCGCACGACGAGCACGGCGAGGAGGTCAAGGCGTACGTGATCAAGACGGCCGGTCAGGAGATCACCGAGGACGAGCTGATCTCGTGGGCAAAGGATCAGATGGCCGCGTTCAAGTACCCGCGGTCGGTGGAGTTCCGCGACGCCCTCCCGATGACCGCCACCGGCAAGATCCTCAAGCGCGAGCTGACCTAGCCGAGCGCGAGCGCGTCGAGCGCCTCGAGCGCCTGGGTGAAGCAGGCCATCGGCGGCGTCACGAGCCCGGCACCCACCTGGCCGGTGCCGGCGACCCTGCCAGCCATGCCGGTGTTGATCTGGGGGAGGACGCCGGTCCGTACGACGGCGGCGACGTCGATCCCGGTTGGCGCGCCACGGAACTCCAACGCAGGGATCGCGAACGCCCCGTTCTCGGTGAGCGTGATCT
>JACCYY010000250.1 GCA_013696235.1 Sporichthyaceae bacterium
TGGAGCTCATGGGCGGCACGACCAGCCCCGGGGTGTCGAGGTTCGGGCTCGGCATCGTCGCTGTCTCCTGCTTCGTACGAGGTCGGTTGGATCCTGCGGGCTCGCCGACAGTAACCCCGAGACCGGACGAGACCATGTCCGAAACGGCGCCTGTTCGCTGACGGCGGAGCGGCCGTGCGCCCCCCACGAACGACCGCAAAGAAATGTTTGCAAAGGAGGCTCTGCGGTTTACGCTGCGGCCGTGCCCACCTGCTGGGGCGGGTGAACGCGCTCGGTGACTCGATGTCCTGGCCGGCATCCCGTTCGGGGGCATGTTCGCGGCTGGCGCTGTCGCCCTGGTCGGCTTCGCTCCGACGATGTTCGCGCTCGGCGCCGCGTACTTCCTCGCCACCACGCTGCCCGGCCTGCAGCCGGGATGGAAGGAGATGGACCGCGACCGCCTTGCTCACCCGCCCGCGGGCGGGATGGTGGACGAGCACGGCGGCGCGCGGACGTCAGCCGGCCGCTGAGGCGCGGTCTTCGTGGACAACGCCAGCAGGTGCGGGTGGCGGTCAGCGCGCCGTGTCGTCCTTGACCGCGTCCAACGGGACGTCGGTGGTGACCACCGAGCCGGCCGAACCGGTGGGAGCGGCTGACTCCGTCGCCTCGTCGTCGCCCGACGGACCGTCGAAGATCTGGGTCTGGGCGGTCGTGGTCGGAGCGGCGAGCTCGGCCTCGAGCGCGGCGATGTCGATCTTCTCGCCGTCGGAGTCCGTGACCGACGCCTCGCGGACGAGAAGAGCGAGCGCCTTGGCGCGGACGACCTCGCTGACGAGTCCCTGCACGTTGCCCGACTGGAGGACCTGCTGGACGTACTGCTCCGGCGTCACGTTGGCTCGCTTGGCGCGGTTGACCATGTGGGCGGTGAGCTCACCCTCGTCCACCGACAGCTGCTCCCGCGTCGCCAGCGCGTCGAGGACGAACTGCGCCTTGATCGCCTTGCCGGCGTTCGTCTCGCTCTCCGCATCGAACTCCTCGGCGCTCTTTCCCTGCGCGTCGAGGTACTGCTCTCGGCTCAGCCCGTACATCTGGAGCTCGCGCTCGACCGCGAGGTTCCGCTGCTCGAGCTCGTTCGCGAGCATCCGGGCCGGGACGGGGATGTCGGCTCGCGAGAGGTACGCGTCGAGGACCCCGTCGCGGGCGGTGACGAGCTGCTCGCCCCGCCGTACGCGCTGGAGGCGCTTGCGAACGTCGTCGCGCATCTCGTCGACGGTGTCGAACTCGCTGGCCAGCTGGGCGAAGTCGTCGTCGAGCGGCGGGAGCTGCTGCTCTTTCACCGCGGTCACCGCCACGGTGACGTCGGCCGGCTCACCCTCGGCGGCACCGACCAGCGTCGTCGCGAACGTCGCGCTCTCCCCCTCGGAGAGCCCACGTACGGCGTCGTCGAGCCCGTCGATCATGTTGCCGGCTCCGACCCGGTACGTCTGCCCGGTGACCTCGCCGCCGTCGATCGTCTCGCCGTCGCGCGAGGCGACCAGGTCCAGCGTGACGAAGTCGCCGTCTGCCGCCGGCCGCTCGACCGGGGTCTGGCTGGCGAAGCGCTCGCGCAGAACTTCGAGCTGCTCGTCGACGTCGGTGTCGGGGACCACCACCGAGTCCACGGGGACCTCGAGACCGTCGCGGCTCGGCAGGTCGAACTCCGGCTTGATGTCGACCTCGGCCGTGAACGTCAGCTGCTTGCCGTCGTCGATGAGGGTGATGTCGACGTCGGGCTGGCCGATCGCCTCGACCCCAGCCTCCTCGACCGCGCGGCCGTACAGGCGAGGCAGCGCCTCGTTGATCGCCTGCTCGAGGACCGCACCGCGTCCGACCCTCGCGTCGATGATGCGGGTCGGCACCTTGCCGGGCCGGAATCCCGGCACCCGCACCTGGCCGCCGATCGCGCGGTAGGCACTGTCCAGGTTGGCCTTGAGCTCGGAGAACGGGACCTCGACGGACAGCTTCACCCGCGTCGGGTCAAGCTTCTCGACGTCGGTCTTCACAGCAGGACTCTCCTCAGGCGGGGGCTGGAACGTGGGCGCGAAGATCGTACGGGGTCGTCGGGGTGCCCGGATTCGAACCGGGGGCCTCCTGCTCCCAAAGCAGGCACGCTAACCAAGCTGCGCCACACCCCGCCGCCGGCGATCACCGCCAGCGCCCGCCGAGTCTACGGGCGCTCAGGATGACGACGGTCAGCTCACGGCGAGCAGGTCGATCACGAAGACGAGGGTCTTGCCGCTGAGCTTGTGCCCGCCGCCGACCGGCCCGTACGCCAGGAGCGGCGGGATCACGAGCTGGCGCCGGCCGCCCACCTTCATGCCGGGGATGCCGTCCTGCCAGCCCTGGATCAGGCCGCGGAGCGGGAACTCGATCGGTGCGCCACGGTTGTACGAGGCGTCGAACTCCTCACCGGTGTCGTGCTCGACGCCGACGTAGTGGACCTTGACCTTGGCGCCGGGGACGGCCTCGGCGCCCTCACCGACGACCATGTCGGTGATCACGAGCTCGGTGGGCGCGGGGCCGTCGGGGGCGTCGATCTCGGGCTTGGCTGGCTGATTCGTCATGGTCCCAGCCAACACGGTCGACCGGAGTCGCGCGAAACGGGGTCCGGCGGGCGATCTAGCGGCTGGGCTGGATCAGATCGAAACGGTTGCCGTACAGGTCCGCGAAGACCGCGACCACCCCGTACGACTCGTACCGCGGCTCCTCGTCGAAGCGCACGCCGGCGGCGCGCAGCCGCTCGTACGCGCCGTGGAAGTCTTCAGTCACGACGAAGAAGCCGACCCGCCCGCCGGTCTGGTCCCCGACCCGCGCGCGCTGCTCGTCGTTCGTGGCGCGCGCCAGGAGGAGGCCGGTCTCCACGGCACCGCGCGGGCGGACCACCACCCACCGCTGGCCGCCGCCCCGGTCGCTGTCCTCGGCCAGCTCGAAACCGAGCGTGTCGACGTAGAACGCGATGGCCTCGTCGTAGTCACGGACCAGGACTGTCACGAGGCTCAGGTACGGCATCGGCCCATCATCCCGGCCACGTGGTCGGGACCCGGTCGAGCCAGGGCTGGTACGTGGCGGCGTCGAACGGCGGCAGGTGCGCCGACACCTGGGCGACGAGCCACCGGCACGACGCCTCGGCTGCAGCGACGACGTCTTGCGGGTAGTCGAACTGCACCCGGTGCAGCGCGAACTCGTCCTCGTCGTCGACCACCGTGGTGCCGTCGCGGCGACGGATCACGTCGAGGTCGAGGTCGATCATGCTGAACGTGGGCGGCTCGCCGTCGTGGTTCCACCGCGGGACCGTGCAGACGTCGCAGTAGATCTCGGTTCGTCGCTGCCCGGGAGCGTTGAAGATCGCCGTCCACCAGCTGTCGGCCGGGACCAGCGTGACGTACGCGTCATGGAGCTTGATCGCACGCTCCGCACCGCGCTGGCTCAGGCCTCCGGCTGGTGATCCGAGCCAGACACCGTGGGCATCCTCGCCCAGCCAGAGCAGCGTCGTGTGCCAGTGCAGCGACCCGTCGTACTTGCGGTAGACCGACCGCACCGGATCGCTGAGGCGCACGGCTCGGGACCCTATCCCGCCCACCGGCATGCCCGCCCTTGTCCCCTCGTGTCGGTGATCATGGGAGTCTCGCGATCGCGGGTCGGCCCGGGCAGGCGTCATGCTGGGCTCGTGACCAACGCACCCGCTCCCCCGTCAGAGCTCCGGCATGATCCACAACAGCGAGGGTTCGCCAGCGACAACGCGTCGGGCATCCATCCCGAGGTGCTCGCCGCGATCATCGCCGCCAACGGCGGCCACCAGCCTTCGTACGGTGCTGACGTCTATACCGAGCGCCTGCAGGAACTCTTCGGGCGGCACTTCGGCCCGACCGCCCGGGCGTACCCGGTGTTCAACGGCACGGCCGCCAATGTCGTGGCGCTTCAGGCGATGACCGACCGCTGGGGCGCGGTGATCTGCACCGCGACCGCGCACGTGCACATGGACGAGTGCGGAGCGCCGGAGAAGATGGGCGGCCTCAAGCTGCTCGTCGTGCCGACGGTCGACGGCAAGATCACGCCCGCCCTCGTCGAGGATCAGGCCCGGGGTTTCGAGGACGAGCACCGGGCTCGGCCGCAGGTCGTGTCGATCACCCAGACCACCGAGCTCGGCACGGCGTACACGGTCGAGGAGATCACCGCGATCTGCTCGCACGCGCACGGGCTCGGCATGCGGGTGCACGTCGACGGCGCGCGCATCGCCAACGCGGCCGCCACGCTCGGCGTCCCGCTGCGTGCCATGACCACCGATGCGGGCGTCGACGTGGTCTCGTTCGGCGGGACGAAGAACGGGCTCATGCTCGGCGAGGTCGTCGTCGTGCTTGACCCGACCATCGGCGCCGGCCTCGGCCTGGCGTACGTCCGAAAGAT
Organism: Sporichthyaceae bacterium; assembly: GCA_013696235.1. Classification (GTDB taxonomy): domain Bacteria; phylum Actinomycetota; class Actinomycetes; order JACCYY01; family JACCYY01; genus JACCYY01. The sequence continues at coordinate 4,423 of JACCYY010000250.1, forward strand.
GTCGATGCAGCTGGCGTCCAAGATGCGCTTCATCTCGGCACAGCTCGACGCGCTGCTGTCCGGCGACCTCTGGCTGCGCAACGCCGTGCACTCCAACGCGATGGCCCAGCGCCTGGCCGCCGGCGTCCGCCATCTACCCGGGCTCGAGATCGCCCGATCCGTGCAGGCGAACGCGGTGTTCGCGATCTTGCCGCCGGAGGTCACGGCTCGCCTGCTGGAGCGGTTCGCCTTCCACGTGTGGGACGACCGCACCGGCGAGGTCCGATGGATGACCGCCTTCGACACCACGG
>JACCYY010000282.1 GCA_013696235.1 Sporichthyaceae bacterium
CTGTCCGAGGACGAGATCCACACCCTCGTGACCACGTACTTCCGGCACATCGCGATCGAGGATCTCGAGCATCGGTCGCCGGCTGACATCGCGACCGACGTGGTGAAGCACCTCAGGGCCGCCGCCACACGCCCGCAGGGCACCGCGGTCATCCGGGTCCGGACGCCCGAGCCACGACCCGACGGCGAGGCGCTGCCCTCGGTGATCGAGATCGTGACGGACGACATGCCCTTCATCGTCGACTCGGTCACGATGGAGGTCTCGCGGTCGGGGCACGCGATCCAGCTGGTCGTCCATCCACAGCTGTGGGCGCGACGCAACGTCACCGGAGCCCTGCTCGGACTCTCCGCACCGGGCGCCACCGACGACTCGACCGACGACGGATCGGGCAGCCAGGTGATGGCCGAGTCTTGGATGCGCATCGAGATCGACCGGGTGACCGACGCCGACCAGCGTCGCGCGCTCGAGGAGCGGCTCCAGCACGTCCTGCGCGACGTCCGCGAGGCGGTCGAGGACTGGCCGAAGATGCAGGCGACCGCGGTGAGTGTCGCGGACGGGCTCGCGGCGACGCCACCGGCCGGCCTGCCCGCCGACGAGGTCGTCGAGGCGGTGGAGCTGCTCCGGTGGCTCGCCGACAACCACTTCACGTTCCTCGGCTACCGCGAGTACCAGCTCGTCGACTCCAAGGCCGGCGCGGGAATCGCCGCGGTCCCGGGCTCGGGACTCGGCATCCTGCGGGCGGACTCCTTCGGTACGACATCGCTCGAGGACATGCGCTCGGAGGTACGGAGCAAGGCCCGCGAGAAGCACCTGCTGATCCTGACCAAGGCGAACTCGCGGTCGACGGTCCACCGACCGACGTACCTGGACTACGTCGGCGTCAAGCGTTTCGACGAGCGGGGCGAGGTGATCGGTGAGCAGCGCTTCCTCGGGCTCTTCACCTCCGCCGCCTACATCGAGAGCGTGCTGCGCATCCCGGTGCTCCGGCGCAAGACCCGCCAGGTGCTCGACCGGTCCGGCTACGCGCCGAAGAGCCACGGTGGCAAGGACCTGATCGAGATCCTCGAGACCTACCCGCGTGACGAGCTGTTCCAGACCCCGGTCGACCAGCTCACCGACACCGTGACGGCCGTCCTGCACCTCCAGGAACGACGCCGGCTCCGGCTGTTCGTGCGCCGCGACGACTACGGCCGTTACGTCTCCTGCCTGGTCTACCTGCCGCGTGACCGCTACACGACCGACGTGCGGCTGGCGATGCAGCGGATCTTCACCGAGACGGTCGGCTCTGACCTGATCGACTTCACCGCACGGGTGACCGAGTCGGTGCTCGCGCGGCTGCACTTCGTCGTCCGCATGCAACCCGGTGAGGAGGTGCCCGACCTCGACGTCGAGCAGCTCGAGACCGACCTGGTCGAGGCCACCAGGGTCTGGGAGGACGACGTCGCTGAGGCGCTCAAGGCCCAGTGCGGGGTCGACGAGGCAGCCGCTCTGCAGCGTCACTACGCCGGCGCGTTCCCGGAGGCGTACAAGGAGGACTTCGACGTCGCCACGGCCGTCGACGACATCCGGCGGCTCGACGCGCTCGACGCCGACGCGGTCGACCTCCACTTCTACTCACCGCGCGGCGTGGCCGAGAGCGAGCCGCGGTTCAAGATCCTGCGGCGCGGCGAATCGCTGTCACTGTCGGCGGTCCTGCCCGTCTTGCAGCACATGGGGGTCGAGGTCGTCGACGAGCGCCCGTACGCGATCGACCGGCCGGATCGCGAGCGGGACTGGATCTACGACTTCGGGCTGCGCTACCGGGGCCGGGAGCCGATCGACACCAGCAACCCGGAGGACCTGCAGCGCCGCTTCCAGGAGGCGTTCAACGCCGCCTGGCGCGGGTTCGCCGAGAGCGACGGCTTCAACGCGCTCGTCATCACCGCCGGAATCACGTGGCGCCGGGCCTCGGTGCTGCGGGCGTACGCCAAGTACCTGCGCCAGATCGGCACGACGTTCAGCCAGGACTACATCGAGGAGTGCCTGAACGCCCACGTGCCGATCACCCGGGCGCTGGTCGACCTCTTCCTGGCCAAGTTCGACCCGGCCGGTGCCGGGGACCGGGGGTCGACGGTCGCGGAGATCCGCACGCAGGTCCTCGAGGCGCTCGACGGGGTCGCGAGCCTCGACCAGGACCGGATCCTGCGCTCCTACCTCGCGCTGATCGACGCGACGCTGCGGACGAGCTACTTCCAGCCGGGCCCAGACGGCGACCCGAAGTCGTACGTGTCGTTCAAGTTCGACCCGCGCGGGCTCCCCGATCTGCCGGCCCCCCGGCCGCGGTTCGAGATCTGGTGCTACGCGCCGAGGGTCGAGGGCGTGCACCTGCGGTTCGGCCCGGTCGCGCGTGGTGGGCTGCGCTGGTCCGACCGGCGCGAGGACTTCCGCACGGAGGTGCTCGGCCTGGTCAAGGCCCAGGCCGTCAAGAACGCGGTGATCGTCCCGGTCGGGGCCAAGGGCGGATTCGTCTGCAAGCGACTGCCCGACCCGGCGGTCGACCGCGAGGCGTGGCTCGCCGAGGGCATCTCCTGCTACCGCACGTTCATCTCGTCGATGCTCGACATCACCGACAACCTCGTCGGCGGCAAGATCGTGCCGCCGGCGCGCGTGGTCCGCCACGATGGTGACGACCCCTACCTCGTCGTCGCTGCCGACAAGGGCACCGCGACGTTCTCCGACATCGCGAACGCGGTGGCGACCGACTACGGCTTCTGGTTGGGCGACGCGTTCGCCTCAGGTGGTTCGGCTGGCTACGACCACAAGGCGATGGGTATCACCGCCCGCGGGGCGTGGGAGTCGGTGAAGCGCCACTTCCGGGAGATGGGACGCGACTGCCAGACCGAGGACTTCACCTGCGTCGGCATCGGTGACATGTCCGGCGACGTCTTCGGCAACGGGATGCTGCTGTCGCAGCACACCAGGCTGGTCGCCGCCTTCGACCACCGGCACCTGTTCCTCGACCCGGACCCAGACCCCGCGACCTCGTACGCGGAGCGCCGGCGACTCTTCGACCTGCCCCGGTCGTCCTGGCAGGACTACGACGCTGGGCTGATCAGCGAGGGTGGGGGTGTCTACCCCAGGACGGCGAAGTCGATCCCGGTCAGCCCGCAGGTCCGGGCGGCCCTCGG
>JACCYY010000285.1 GCA_013696235.1 Sporichthyaceae bacterium
ATGTGGTCATCGGCTACGCGACGGCGGCAGCGAACCGGTCGGGGTTCTTGTGGGTGCTGACCAGGGCGAGGGTGGGCTGGGCCGCCAAGAGCTGCGCGACCTCGAGGACGTCGTCGAGGGTGACCGCGCTGATCCGCTCGAGCACCTCGCCGACACCCATCAGCTCGTCGTAGACGAGCGCGGACTTGCCGAGCCGGCTCATGCGTGAGCCGGGATCCTCCAGGCCGAGCACGAGCCCACCGCGCATCTGGCCCTTGCCCCGACGAAGCTCCTCCTCGTCGATGCCGTGCTCGGCGACCGCGAGCATCTGGTCGCGGCACAGGCCCAGCACCTCGCTGACCTTTCTCGGGTTGCAGCCGGCGTAGACGCCGATAAAACCCGAGTCTGCGAACTGCGCGGCAAAGGAGTAGACCGAGTAGGCGAGGCCGTGCTTCTCCCGCACCTCCTGGAACAGCCTCGAGCTCATACCGCCGCCGAGGGCGGCGTTGAGCACGCCGAGGGCGAAGCGACGAGGGTCGGTACGGACCAGGCCCGGGACGCCGAGCACGAAGTGCGCCTGCTCGGTCGACCGCGTGGCGAGGGCGACACCGGGGAAGGTCGGGCTCGACCGCCCGCCGATACGTGGTGCCGCGGGAGCGTCCGTCCCGTCGCCGAGGGCATCCGCGGCCTCGAACGCGCGCCGCACCTGGCGTACGAGGGCGGCGTGGTCGACGTTGCCGGCCGCGGTGATCACCAGGTTGCGGGCCTGGTAGCGGCGCCGGTAGTAGCCGTTGACCGCCGACCGGGACAACGTCTCGATCGACTCGACCGTCCCGAGAACCGGCCGACCCAGCGGGTTGCCGCCGTAGAACGCGCGAGCGAACAGGTCGTGGACGGCATCACCGGGCTCGTCGTCGTGCATCGCGATCTCCTCGAGGATCACGCCACGCTCGGACTCGACGTCCGCGGTCGAGACCACCGACGAGGTGATCAGGTCGGTCAGGACGTCGATCGCGAGGGGCACGTCCTCGTCGAGCACCCGCGCGTAGTAGCACGTGTACTCCTTGGCGGTGAACGCGTTGATGTCACCGCCGACGGCCTCGATCGCCGATGAGATCGCCATCGCGTTACGCCGTTTCGTCCCTTTGAAGAGCAGGTGCTCGAGGTAGTGGCTGGCACCGGCCAAGGACGGCGTCTCGTCCCTGGACCCGACACCCACCCACATGCCGACCGCGACCGATCGCACGGTCGGCATCGCCTCGGTGAGGACCCGCAGCCCGCCGGGCAGGACGGTCTCCCGGACCAGCCCACCCCCGTGACTCGCCGGCAGCACCGTGCGGGTTGACGAACGGCGCTGACCGGCGGCTGTCACGGTGATGGGCTCTGCTTCCTCGAGTCGGTTCGAACAAGGACTTGCGGTGGTGCGCAGCGCAGGGGAACCCGCTACTCGGCCGGCGCCGCCTCCGCCGAAGGCGCGTCCTCGACGATCGGGGACAGCGACAGCTTGCCGCGCGGGTCGATCTCCGTGACCTCGACCTGGATCTTCTGGCCGACCGACACGACGTCCTCGACGTTGTCGACACGCTTCCCACCGGAGAGCGCGCGCAGCTTCGAGATGTGGAGCAGACCATCGCGACCAGGAGTGAGCGAGATGAACGCGCCGAACGCCGTCGTCTTGACGACCGTTCCGAGGTAGCGCTCGCCGACCTCGGGCATCGTCGGGTTGGCGATCGCGTTCACCATCGCTCGCGCGGCCTCGGCTGCCTCGCCGTTGTCGGCACCGATATAGATCGTGCCGTCGTCCTCGATCGAGATCTGGGCGCCGGTGTCGTCCTGGATCTGGTTGATGATCTTGCCCTTCGGCCCGATCACCTCGCCGATCTTGTCGACCGGGATCTTCACCGTGATGATCCGCGGCGCGTACTGGCTCATCTCGTCCGGGCCGTCGATCGCCTCGGACATGACGTCGAGGATCGCGATCCGGGCGGCGAACGCCTGCGTGAGCGCCGAGGTGAGCACCGACGCGGGGATCCCGTCGAGCTTCGTGTCGAGCTGCAGCGCGGTGACGAACTCGCGCGTGCCGGCCACCTTGAAGTCCATGTCGCCGAACGCGTCCTCCGCACCGAGGATGTCGGTGAGCGTGACGTACTCGGTCTTGCCGTCGACCTCGCCGGAGATCAGGCCCATCGCGATGCCCGCGACCGGCGCGCGCAGCGGCACCCCGGCGTTGAGCAGTGCCATCGTCGACGCGCACACCGAGCCCATGGACGTCGAGCCGTTGGAGCCGAGCGCCTCGGACACCTGACGGATCGCGTACGGGAACTCCTCGCGGGTCGGCAGCACCGGTAGGAGCGCTCGCTCGGCCAGCGCTCCGTGGCCGATCTCGCGCCGCTTCGGCGAGCCCACCCGACCGGTCTCACCGGTCGAGTACGGCGGGAAGTTGTAGTTGTGCATGTAGCGCTTGGACTTCTCCGGCGCGAGCGTGTCGAGCTTCTGCTCGAGCCCGAGCATGTTCAGCGTGGTGACGCCGAGGATCTGCGTCTCGCCCCGCTCGAACAGGGCCGAACCGTGCACCCGCGGGAGCACGTCGACCTCGGCGCCGAGCGACCTGATGTCGGCGAGACCACGGCCGTCCATGCGGACCTTGTCGCGCAGCACGCGCTCGCGCACGACCTGCTTGGTCAGCGAGCGGAACGCGCCACCGATCTCCTTCTCACGGCCGACGAACTGCTCACCGACCCGCTCGACAGCGAGCGCCTTGACACTGTCCAGCTGGGCCTCGCGCTCGGTCTTGTCGGCGATCGTGAGTGCCTTGCCGAGCTCGTCGGCGACGGCGGACGCGACAGCGTCGAACACGTCCTGCTGGTACTCGAGGTAGACCGGGAACTCCTGCGTCGGCTTCGACGCGGCCGCGGCCACCTCCTGCTGGGCGGCGCAGAGGATCTTGATGAAAGCCTTGGCGGCTTCGAGGCCCTCGGCCACGACCTGCTCGGTCGGGGCGGTAGCACCGTCGCGGACGAGGTTCCAGGTCTGCGCGGTGGCTTCGGCCTCGACCATCATGATCGCGACGTCACCGTCCTCGACCACCCGGCCGGCCACGACCATGTCGAACGTGGACCGCTCGGCCTCGGCCACGGTCGGGAACCCGACCCACTGGCCGTCGACGTGCGCGACGCGGGTCGCGCCGACCGGTCCGGAGAACGGGAGCCCGGAGATCTGGGTCGACAGCGAAGCCGCGTTGATCGCAACCACGTCGTAGAAGTGGTCCGGGTTGAGCGCGAGGACGGTCTCCACGACCTGGACCTCGTGGCGGAGCCCGTGCTGGAACGTCGGGCGCAGCGGCCGGTCGATCAGGCGGCAGGTGAGGATCGCGCCTTCGCTGGGGCGGCCCTCCCGGCGGAAGAACGAGCCCGGGATGCGCCCTGCGGCGTACATCCGCTCCTCGACGTCGACGGTGAGCGGGAAGAAGTCGAACTGGTCCTTGGGCTTCTTCGACGCCGTCGTGGCGGACAGGACCACGGTGTCGTCGTCCAGGTAGGCAAGGACGCTGCCGGCGGCCTGCCGAGCGAGTCGGCCGGTCTCGAAGCGGATGGTACGGGTGCCGAAGGTTCCGTTGTCGATCACGGCCTCAGCGGCATGGATGTCGGGACCCTCCACGGGTCACCCTCCTGAGCGTCTTGAGCACGCGAGGCGAGGGGTCACGGTCTTGGGCCGGTCATCGATCGAGGCTCGCGGTGACCGCCGGCGCCGTGTCCTCCAGATGACTGTTCGTCAGGAGGACGAGGGCGCCTGGGCGAGCCCGAGAGCCACTACCGAGGACCGGCGCGGAAGAGCGGTGACGCTCTCGTTGCGGCTCGGTTGTGTGTGCAGTTGTTGCCCCGGCGAAGCCGCATCTGGCGGCGCCGCCCGGTGCCGGGTCCGATCGGTCGAGCATCGCTCCCGCGGACGGGACGACGCCAGGTCGGTCGAACCGCTAGCGGCGGAGGCCGAGACGGGCAATCAGCTCGCGGTAGCGGGCGATGTCCTTCTTGGCCAGGTAGTTCAGCAGTCGGCGGCGACGTCCCACGAGCAGGAGAAGCCCACGACGGCTGTGGTGGTCGTGCTTGTGCACCTTGAGGTGCTCGGTCAGCTCGGCAATCCGCTTGGAGAGCAGCGCAACCTGGACCTCAGGGGAGCCGGTGTCGGCGTCGCCGGTGGCGTATTCGTCGATGATCGTCTTCTTGGCGCTTGTGTCGAGTGGCACGACGGGGTACCCGCTCCTTCTGGGATCGCTGCGCGGCGCTCCGGGGCAGGTCCACCCGGGCTCTCT
>JACCYY010000288.1 GCA_013696235.1 Sporichthyaceae bacterium
AGAGAGCCACCACCTGCTGTGACGGTGGCCTCCGGACCGGTCGCGAAGACCCTCCCGAGTGCGAGGACCAACGGCAGCGCCGGCTTCTCGCTGGCAGCCCCAAGCCTCGCCGGCTGGCCCCCGTCACGGGCTCAGGAGGTGGTCGGCCCGTACGCCAGGTCGACTGCGAAGTGCGGTGGCACCGCGAGCGCCCGCTCGCCCGCACCCCCCGGGTCCATACGAGGGAGCCTCCGCCATGACATCACCCACGATCGGCGCCGCGGGCGCCCCGGCACCGGCCGGCGCCCCGGCGCCAGTGGGAGCGCCGACTCGACCAGTTCGGACGCCTGCCGATGACCTGCTGGCCCACGTCGACGAGGTCGTCGTGCTCCGCGGCTGGTTGCACCGGCAGCGTCGCCTCGCGGCAGTGTCGTTCCTGGTCCTCCGCGACGCCAGCGGCCTGGCCCAGGTCGTCGTACGCGAGCCGTCGCTCGCTGCCGGGCTCGGCTCGCTGGTCGAGGAGTCCGTGCTCGAGGTACGGGGCCGGGTCGTCGCCAACCCGCAGGCGCCGGGCGGCGCCGAGCTGGTCGACCCGGAGGTGACGGTGCTCGTGGCACCGGCCGTAGCACCACCGTTCGACCTCTACCGCCCGCAGGTCGCGGCGTCGCTGCCCACCCGGCTCGACCATGCGGCGGTCGCGCTCCGCCACCCAGCACGGCAGGCCGTGCAGCGCGTCGCGGCCGCCGCGGTGGCGGGTTTCCGCTCGACCCTGGACCAGCGCGGGTTCGTCGAGGTGCACACGCCCAAGATCGTCGCGTCCGCGACCGAGAGCGGGGCCAACGTCTTCGCGCTGGACTACTTCGGCCGGACGGCGTACCTCGCGCAGAGCCCGCAGTTCTACAAGCAGATCATGGTCGGCTCGCTCGAGCGGGTGTACGAGGTCGGGCCGGTGTTCCGGGCCGAGCCGCACGACACCGCCCGGCACCTCGCGTCGTACGTCTCGCTCGACGCCGAGCTGGGCTTCATCACCGACCACCGTGACGTCATGGCTGTGCTGCGCGACGTCGTCGCCGGGATGTTGTCGATGATCACCGACCGCGTCCCGACCGCGGTCGACCTGGTCGGCGGGCTGCCGACGGTGCCGGCCGAGATCCCGGTGCTGCACTTCGCGGACGCGCTGGAGATGGTGGGCGACGCGACCGGCACGGACCTCTCGGCCGAGCCCGACCTCGCGCCGGCGCACGAGCGCTGGCTCGGGGAGTGGGCGCGGCGCGAGCACGGCAGCGACTTCGTGCTCGTCACGGGCTACCCCATGGCGAAGCGCCCGTTCTACACGCACCCGGAACCGGCCCGTCCGGCGTACTCGAACAGCTTCGACCTGCTGTTCCGCGGGCTCGAGCTCGTCACGGGCGGCCAGCGCCTGCACCGGTACGAGGACTACCTTGCCGCCCTTGCCCGAACCGGGCAGCCGGTCGAGCCGTACGAGGGGTACCTCGAGGCGTTCGAGTTCGGCATGCCGCCGCACGGTGGGTTCGCGATCGGGCTCGAGCGCTTCGTGGCCCGGCTCACCGGTGCCGCGAACGTCCGTGAGGTCACCCTCTTCCCGCGCGATCTGCACAGACTGGCGCCCTAGCGGCGCCGCCGTGCAGGCCCGGATGCCAGGATGGCGGGCATGACCGACACCCGATCCGCGGTGGACCTCCTGCGTACCGACATCGAGCGCGCGGGCTACTACCCGCAGATCGTCACCGACGGCGTACGGGCGATGCTCGGCGACGAGCCGGTGCTCGACCACCTCGTGCACCACGAGGCGACGTTCGACAGCGAGCTCCGCCGGCACCTCACCGTGCTCGTGCTCACTCCTTCGCGGCTGATCTTCGGGCACACCGACGAACATCCAGCCGAGTCCGGCGAGGCACCGTCGGCGACCACCACCGCGGAGGCGGTCGGGCTGCGCAACGTCCGCTCGGTGGTGCTCACGCGCATGGTCGAGAACGCACCGGCCTATGCCGAGGACCCAGAGGTGCAGGAGGTCGTCCTGACGATCGGCTGGGGGGCGATCAGCCGGATCGACCTGGAGCCGGCTGCGTGCGAGGACCCGGACTGCGAGGGCGATCACGGCTACACCGGCACGGTCACCGCCGACGACTTCGTGCTCCGGGTGAGCGCTGCGGCCGAGGGCAGCGACCTCGTCACCAGTACGCAGCGGTTCGGGGCCGCGGTCTCGACCGCGACGGCGCAGCTCGCTCCGTGAGCTCGGCGGCCACCGGGCTCACCGCCGACCTGGTCGTGCCGCGGTACGGCGATGCTGCGCTCAGCGACGTCCTGCCGAGCGTGCTCGCCGCGCTCGGCCTGCCGGGCGAGCGCGACGTGCTCGCACTGGCACCGCTCGAGGTCGCGTGCGTCCTGCTCGTGGACGGGCTGGGGTGGGACCTGCTGCGCGCGCACCGGACCGAGGCGCCGTTCCTGAACGGGCTGGCCGACGACGCCGACCGGGAGGGCGGCACCGGGAGGGGGAGGATCACCGCCGGGTTCCCGACCACGACGACGACCAGCCTCACGTCCCTCGGTGTCGGCGCTCCGGCCGGCGAGCACGGCATGACCGGCTACCAGATGATCGACCCGGAGACCGGCCATGTCCTCAACGCGCTGCAGTGGGACCTCCAGCGCGGGCCGCACCCCCACGAGTGGCAGCCCATGGCGACCACGCTGGAGCGCGCCGAGTCGGCCGGGGTCGCGGTGACGACGATCGCCCCGGCGGAGTTCGCCGGCACAGGGCTCACCGAGGCGGCGCTGCGCGGCGGCAACTATCTCGGCCTCGCCGCCGATGACGAGTACGGACCGATCGTGCGCACCGTTCTCGACGGTGGTGGCCGCGGGCCGGCGCTCGCGTACCTGTACCACGGCACGCTGGACCGCACCGGCCACACCGTGGGCGTCGCGTCACAGCAGTGGCGGGACGAGCTGCGGCGGGTCGACCGGCTCGCGGCGGAGATCGCGGCGGCTCTCCCGGCCGGCGCAGCGCTCTTGGTGACCGCCGATCACGGCATGGTGGACATCGACCGATCGCAGCTCGTCGACGTGGCCGACCAACCGGCCCTTCAGGTCGGTGTGCGCGCGCTCGCGGGCGAAGGCCGGTGCCGGTACGTGCATGCGACTCGCGGCGCCGATCGCGACGTGCTGTCGATATGGCGCGACGAGCTCGAGGACGGGTTCTGCGTGCTCAGCCGCGCGGAGACGATCGACGCCGGGCTGCTCGGACCGGTCGTGACGCCCGCCGCGGCGGCCCGGATCGGTGACGTCGTCGTGCTCGCACGGGGTGCCGGTGCGGTGTTCGACCGCCGGGTGGACGCCGCGCGGGTCCGCAACCTGGTCGGCCAGCATGGCTCACTGACACCCGCCGAGACCTACATCCCACTGCTGCAGTACCGGGCTGATTCTTGGGCTGGTTCTCGGGCCGATCCCCGGGTCGGCTGATCGCGATGGCGCAGCTGCTCTTCTTCAGCGGGACGATGGACAGCGGCAAGTCCACCCTGGCGCTGCAGATGGACCACATCCAGCGGCATGCTTCGACCGTCTGTCTCCTCTGGGGTCCCTGACACTTCGCCACGCAAGAGTGTGCAGGTCAGAGGCACTTCACCACGCTTGCATTTCATCGTGGCAGGTCAGCTCAGGTAACTCGCTCCGTCGCAGTTCTGAGCGATGGTGTGTCATGGCTGTGTCATGGAGCGCCCGGCGAGGTTGGTCGAGGACGGCCTGGTGCTCGTCGGCACCGGGCTCCGGCGCGATGAGGCGCTGGCACTGACCTGTGTCTGACGACGCCTTGCCGTCACCGTTCACGACACGGGATGACACTCTTCGCGACATTCGATGTCACCATGAACGACACGCCGTGACGGCCGATACGACGTGGGACGTCACCAGGGACGACAAGGCATAACACCGAGGGTCGGTCACGAACCGTGACCGACCCTCGGTATGTCAGGGCGGAAGCCATCGGCAGCCCGGGAGTTATCCGCTTAGACCGAACCTTGATCGGGCGCACGGCCCGGACTGAGGGGCGATCCACGCAGGGCGTCGGCGGCGCGACTGAGTGGCGTGACCAGGAGTTCACCTACCAGCGGTTCACCAAGCGTCGCCCGGTCGGTCTTCGCAGGTCACATCCGCGGACAGGTCTGCGACCGCGCCCGGGTCGAGGCGCAGGATCATGAGGCCGCCGTGTTCGCTATCGGGGACCACCGCCGACGACGCCAGGGTGTACGAGAGCCCCCGCCATTGCTCCCACCCGAGCCCGCTATAGAAGCCGGCTGCCCGGCCAGTGGACAGCATGGCGACAGGCCACCGCAATGCGATCTCCGCGTGGAGCACGCACATGACTCGACGGCCAATACCGCGCCCCTGATAGTCGGGATCGACTGCCACGGCCTCCACGTAGGCAACGGTTCGCCACGGCTGGTCGCCGAAGCGGATTCGACGAGGCACAGCGCTGGCGTGCGCAATCAGCCGGCCGTCGCTGCGGGCCAACACGTGAACGCCCCCAAAGGCGTGGTCGCCGTCCTGATCGTCGAAGCGGTCACCGAACGCCCGATCCCAGAGCGACCGCGCTTCAAGCCTGGTTGGCGCGTCCATCTCGGGACTCTCCACGACGGTGATTACTGCCACGACTCCGGAGGTTAGTCGCGGCTATGGGCAACGACCCGTCCGGCCTGGCGCCAGCACGCGAACATCGCACCGACCGGCCCGGATGTGTGGGACGAAGCGCCGCGCGACTGCCGTGTCGTCTCTCGGGATCGCCGCCGCGCCGTGAATCATGAACGCGGGCCGCCGACCGGCGTCCCGACAACGACAACGCCCCCCGGCTGGAATCCGAGGGGCGGCGTCAACAGGACGGCCCTCGGAGGGGCCGGCTGCCGGTGTTAGGGCTCGCAGTCTCTCCTCCGAGGTGCCGTCTGGCAACCACCCGAGGAGAACAAATCCCGTGAGCAAGAACACCCGCCAGACCGGGTCCAAGGCCGCCCAGGCCGCAGCGAAGGTGCTCTCGAACCCCAGGAGCACGAAGTCCGAGAAGTCCGCGGCGGCCAGCGCGCTGTCGCAGACGCCGAAGCGCAAGTAGTCCATCTGGCTCCGCGCCCACGGCACGAACTGGGTCGTCGCCACGAGCCCCCATGCGATGCCTGTCCCCGCCCTCCAGTTCCTCGCCGCCCTCGTGGTGCCCGCAGGCACCGGGCTTCTGCTCGCCTGCGACCACGGCACCGCCGCCCAGGTGCTCAGTGACCTGGCCGACTGGGGTGCGACGCCCGCCGACTGGGACGACGTCCCCGGCTTCGTCCCCCAGCCCGACCCGCCGCGAAAGGACACAGAGCGCCAGACAGACCAGGACTGGACAGCGGCCAGCCTCACGCTGCCGCGAGAGGACTGGCCCGTGTTCCGCAGCGAATGCCGGCGCCTCCTCAGCCGACGGACGTTCGACGAGATTCGAGCGACTGGTGCGGACCACGCGCGGCGAGCTGTCCAAGGAGCTCGGGCGGGCGCTCGCCGAGGCGCGTGCGGGCACGCCACTCGCCCAGGCGCTCGATGGGATCGCCAGGCGGACAATGCTCCCGGCCCTGGCCCGGTTCACCGAGGGATTCGCGGTAGCGGTCGAGCGCGGGACGCCGTTGGCGGACGTCCTGCGCTCGCAGGCCGACGACGTGCGGGAGACCGGGCGGCGAGCGCTCCTGGAGGCGGGCGGTCGGCGTGAGATCGCCATGCTCGTGCCGGTCGTGTTCGGGATCTTGCCGGTGACAGTGCTCTTTGCCCTGTTCCCGGCCCTGCTCGGGCTCACGGTGATCGCGCCGTGAGTGGTCAGCGGTCGGGTGCTGAGCACCCGGCCAGCCGTATCGGGGGACCAGAGGAAGGAAGGACCGACATGCCCAGATGGTTCGCGAAGGCAGGGAAGCGGCTGATCGAGCGATGCCGAGGCCAAGTCCTCGAGGTCCGCGGGTCCGACGCCGGCGACGTGCCCGGATGGGTCATGGTCACCCTGATGTCTGCGCTGCTGGTGGCTGCGATCTTCGCGCTGGCCGAGACACAGCTGACCGCGATCCTCACCGAGGCACTGGAGACGGTCCTGCCCTGACGATGGCTGGACGGTGCTCGCTGCGACGTCGGTTGCTCGACGAGCGAGGCTCGGCAGTCGTGGAGTCGTCGCTCGTGCTGGTGCTGCTCGTCGTCCTGCTGCTCGCGCTGCTCCAGCTCGGCTTCGCGCTGCACGTGCGCAACACGCTCGTGGCCAGCGCGGCGGAGGGCGCCCGGTACGCGGCGAACGCCGACCGGTCACCGGAGGAGGGTGCCGCCCGGACCCGCGTCCTGGTCGCCGGCGCGCTCGGTGACGAGTACGCCACGGATGTGGTGGCCGGCACCGAGATCGTGGCCGGCGTCACGACCGTCGTCGTGGTGATCCAGGCGCCGCTGCCGATCCTCGGGCCGCTCGGACTCGCTGATGGCCTGGTCGTGCGCGGCCATGCGTTCGAGGAGCTCGGATGATCATCGCCGCATGTGGGCTGGCTCGTGCCACGGGCCAGAGTCGTCGGCTCCGTGGGGGCGACGACGGGTCCGCCTCGCTGGAGTTCGTGGTCCTGGGCGTGCTCCTGCTGGTGCCGCTCGCATACCTCTTGATCAGCGTCTTCGCCGTGCAGAGCGCCGCCTACGGGGTGAGTGCGGCGTCGCGGGAGGCTGGGCGCGCGTATGTCCAGACACCTGTCGGGTCCGTGCCCGGCGAGCGAGCGTATGCGGCGGCGATGGTCGCGCTCCAGGACCACGGGATCGAGCTGGCGCCGGAGCAGCTGACGATCATCTGCAGCGCTGATCCGTGCCTTACTCCCGGCGCGGCGGTGTCGATCCGCGTCGACGTGCTGGTCAGCCTCCCCTGGGTGCCCAAGGTCTTCGGCGAGGCACCCGCGACGGTCGCGGTGCACGGGCAGCACACCGCTGTGGTTGACCGGTTCGTTCCGGGCAGTGGCGCATGATTCCCCGAGATCGTCGCGACGACGGGCAGGTCACGATCGTGGTGATCGGCTTCGCGATGATCGTCCTGCTGCTCTTCGCCGTCGTGGTGAGCGGCTCGCGGGTGTTCCTCGGCCAGCGCGACCTGGCCGCCGCGGCCGACAGCGCGGCGGCGTCGGCGGCCCAGGCGGTGTCCGAACCCGCGGTGTACGGCGGCGACACTGGTGCCGAGCTGCCGATCGACCCCGCCGCCGCGCAGGCCCGGGTGGCCGAGTACGTCGCGCTGGCCGGCCTGGCCGGCCACTTCGACGGCTTCTCCGTCGTCGCCGTCTCGGTCACGGGGGCGACCGTCAGCGTCACGTTCACCGCCCGCGCGCCGATGCCGTACGGCGGGATGCTGTCCGACGAGTGGGAGGGCGGCTACCCGATCACCGCGACCGCCACCGCCCATTCTCCGTTCACGACCTGACATCGCCCCACGGCCGTTCGAATCACGGCTGGTCGAACCACGCGGGTGGGGTCGACGGGCGACCTGCCGATGGCGTTGCTTCGGGATCCGCTACGTCCGCAGTGGTCTGAAGTAGTCGTTGGTGCGGGGGGTTTGGTCGGGGTCGACCCATCGGGGTGGGGTGAGCCAGACCCGGCCACGGACGCGTTGGATGGTCCAGCCGCGGGTGTCGGCGGTGCGGTGGTGGTAGCCGCAGAGCAGGGCGAGGTCGTCGAGGGTGGTCTGTCGGCTGGTGCGGAACGGTTCGCCGTGCGCGGCCTGGCACCAGGTGCCCGGGATCGAGCAGCCGGGCCAGGTGCAGCCGATGTCGGTGACGATCAGGGCGCGTCGCTGCTCGGGTGTGGCGAGGCGTTGCTCTTCGCCGTAGTGCAGGACGACGCCGTCGCTGTCGAGCACGACCGGGATGATCGCGGTGTCCGCGGCGGTGCGGAGCAGGTCGCGGACCGGGACGAGGCCACCGGTGGCGGTGGTGGCGAGACCGGTACGGGCTTCGAGGTCTTCGAGCCGGATCGTGACGAGCATGGTGGCGTGGTGGCCGTGCCGGACCGGCAGATCGCCTTGGGTCAGGGCTCGGCGGCACAGCTCGCGCAGCGCGTCGTGGTAGCGCTGCCCGGCGGTCCGGGTGTCCGCGACACCTGGTTCCCCGCCCGGGCCTGGTGCGGTGGGTTGTGGGGCGGCGAGGGGGTCCAGCGCGGCCCGGGCGATCGCGGCGGTCTC
>JACCYY010000289.1 GCA_013696235.1 Sporichthyaceae bacterium
TGCTGTGGGAGCGGAGCAGCTTCCTCCTGCCCTGGGACGAGGCCGCCTGGTACGCCTCCAACCCGTACCAGCTCCCGTGGTACCGGACGTCGTGGTACGGCTACAACTGGGAGGGCTACAACTGGGAAGGCTGCAGCTGGGGAGCGACTCACGACGAGGAGTGCTTCTACGGGTACAACTGGGAAGGTTCGACCTGGTACGGAGCCTGGGATTGAGCCTGACCACGTCCCCGGAGGCCACCAGATCCCAGACCACTCCGAGGCCGGTGCTCCTGCTGACCGGCCTGCTCGCCCTGCTCGCGGTGGTCGTCACGTTCACGGCGGAGATGGTGGCGCCGGCGGCGGACCCGCCGTCACTGCTCGTGCTGCTCGGCCTGCTGGTGGCGCTGCTCGTCGCCGGGTCGCTCAACCTCGAGTACCACGTCCGTGGGCAGACCGCCGCGTTCGACCACTTCGAGGCTGCGCTGGTCCCGGCTCTGTACTTCCTGCCGCCATGGCTTGTCGTTGCTCTCGCTGCGATCGCCAAGATCATCAGCCAGGTGCGCCGGCGGGTCCGCCCGGTAAAGGCTGCGTTCAACGTCATCCAATGGAGCGCCGCCGCTGCCGTGGGCGCCCTGACGTTCGCCTGGGCCGCTGGGCTGGGCACGGGGGAGCGGCGGCTCCTCGCCGTCGCCGTCGCGGTGCTGGCGACCGTCGTGGTCAACGCGCTCGCAATCCTCGCGATGCTCTCGCTGGTGCAGCAGCGGCCGCCCGGCCAGCGGCTGCCGGCCGGCGCGGTCGCCATCCTGCGCAGCACGGCCCTGACCGGGTTGATCAACATCGCCTTTGGTGTGCTGTTCGTTGCGACCGCCACGACGGCGCCGATCGCGGCGCCACTGCTGCTCGTCCCCCTCGCCGCACTCCACTGGGCCAGTCGCGGGTACGCGGTCGCCCGGGTCGAGGAGACCAGGCTGCGCACCACTCGGCTGGCGGTCACCGCGCTCGGCGCGGACGCTGACTGGGAGGCTGCACTGGGTCGCTTCCTGGCTGCCGTCGGCTACGGGATGCACCGAGATGTGGTGGATCTCGCGGTCCGCGTGCCGAACGGTCTCGAGGTCAGGCGCTGGCGACGGGACGGTCCGGCGGTCGCGGTCGAGCTGCCCCTTGACCAGGCCGGCACCCTGCTGCCCGCGCTGCTCGGGCTCGAGCAGCCCGTCCAGCTCGACGCCGCGCACGGCGACCTGCACCTCCGGCGGCTGCTGCGCAACGACGGGTACCGGGACTGCGCGGCCGCGCCGGTGCGCGTCACGGGCGAGGTCGACGGCGTCCTGGCGTTCTACGACGCCCGCTCGCCGGTCACGCTCCCCGAGCGCGAGCTGACGATCATCGCGGAGCTCGCCCGTGAGGTGGGGCTCGCCCGCGAGCGGGCCGGTCTCCTCGGGACGGTCGTCGAGGAGCGGGCGAAGATGTCGCAGATCGTCAACGACATCCGCGACGGCATCGTGACGCTCGGGGCCGAAGGCAAGGTCCACACCTGGAATCCCGCGCTGGAGCGGATCACCGGTTTCTCCGCCGCGGAGCTGGTCGGGACCACGCGGCTCGGCCGGCTGGACCCGCGCGACGTCGCCGGCCGTCGTATCAGGTTCGACCGCTGGCCGTCGCTGCTCGACCAGGCTCCGGCGGACGTCCACATCCGGACGAAGGACGGCGCGCGGAGGTGGCTGTCGTGCTCGTACGCCCAGGGCAACGACGACTCCGGACGGCTCAACCGGTTGATCGTCATGGCCAGGGACGTCACCGAGCTCAAGCACATCGAGGGCCGCCTCGCCGAGCAGACCGCCGTCCTCGAGCTGATCGCGTCTGGCGAACCGGTCGAGGTGTCGCTCGAGCTGCTCGCCAGGGATCTCGCGGCAAGTGACGAAGGACTGGCCTGCGCGGTGCTGCTCACCAGCCGCACGGACCCTGATCTTCTGGAGGGCGTCGCGCTGGCCGGCATCGACGTCGCGGTTCTCGAGGCCCTCGACGCGTTGCGTGTGGGTGCTGATGCGGGCTGGCCGGGTCGCGCGGTGGAAGCGCGCCGTGGGGTCTTCGTCGACGACATCGAGATCGACCCGGGCTCGAGATCGGTGCGGGCAGTGGCCCGGGTGCATGGCATCCGAGCCTGCTCCGCCGTACCGATCCGGGCTCCCGACGGTGATCGCGTGATCGGGGCGCTCGTCGTCTTGTCCCCCCAGCCGCGGCCCGACGCCGAGGCGCGTGATCACGACCTGCTCGAGCGGGCTGCCCACCTCGCGGCGGTCGCGGTGGCGCGGAGCGAGTTCGAGGCGCAGCTCGCGCACCAGGCGACCCATGACGCGCTGACCGGTCTGCCCAACCGGGTCCTGCTGATCGACCGGACGGCCCGGGCGTTGTCTGCCCTCACCGAGGACTCGATCGCGGTGATGGTGTTCGTCGACCTGGACCGCTTCAAGCTCATCAACGACAGCATGGGTCACGAGGCTGGTGACCAGCTGCTGGTCGAGATCGGCGATCGCCTTCGCAGCGCGGTGCGCGACGGCGACACGGTGGCCAGGTTCGGCGGGGACGAGTTCACGATCCTCGCCGTCGGGACCGGCGACGCCGCGTTCCTCGACCTGGCCCGGCGTATCCAGGGCGTCTTCACCGCACCGTTCACCCTCGGCGGCAACGACGTCGTGGTGAGTGCCAGCATCGGCGTCGCGCTCGGGGGGCCGGCCACCGAGGCCGACGAGCTCGTGAACGACGCCGACGCCGCGATGTACCGCGCCAAGGAACGCGGCGGCAACCGGTACGAGCTGTACGAGTCGTCGATGCGCGGGCCGGCGATGCTGAACCTGGTCACCCACAACGCGTTGCACCTGGCACTCGACCGGGGCGAGCTCGTGCTGGTCTACCAACCGATCATCGACCTTCGTTCCGGTTCGATGGAGGCCGTCGAGGCGCTCGTGCGTTGGCGCCATCCTCAGCGCGGACTGCTGCTGCCCGAGGCGTTCCTCCCGCTGGCGGAGCGCACCGGTCTGATCCAGCCCATCGGTGAGTTCGTCGTGCTCACCGCGCTCGCGCAGGCGCATGAGTGGCGGACCGCCGGCCCAGACGGGGGACCGCTCGCGGTCAACGTCAACCTCTCCGCCCGCGAGCTCGGCCAGGCCGACCTGGCCGGCTCTGTTGCCGACGCCATCGCCGCGACGGGCGTCGACCCGGCGTCGATCCGCTTCGAGATCACCGAGAGTGCGCTGCTTCATGACCTCGATGCCACCAGGGCGACGCTCTGGCAGCTGAAGGGTCTCGGCGTCGGTCTCAGCATCGACGACTTCGGAACCGGCTACGCGCCGCTCACCTATCTGCGGCGGTTCCCGGTGGACGGGCTCAAGATCGACCGCTCGTTCGTCAGCGGGCTCGAGGCCGAGCGGGCCGACCGGGCCATCGTCGCGGCGGTCATCGGGCTCGCCCACGCCCTCGACCTGACCGCGACTGCAGAGGGGGTCGAGACCGAACGACAGCTGGCCGCGCTCCGCGAGCTCGGCTGTGACGCCGCGCAGGGTTTCTACCTCGCTCCACCCGTGCTCGCCCACGAACTCGTGCCAGAGCTTGCCCTGGTGATGTCGCCCGCGACCCACCGCCCGGAGACCAGTTCGACATGATCATGGGGCGATCGCAGGACATCCCCTCCCGGCGGCCGCCGTCCCTCCCCGGCGGGTACACTCGGCGGTCGACCTTCTCGCTGCGCTTGTAGCTCAACGGATAGAGCATCTGACTACGGATC
Organism: Sporichthyaceae bacterium; assembly: GCA_013696235.1. Lineage (GTDB taxonomy): Bacteria > Actinomycetota > Actinomycetes > JACCYY01 > JACCYY01 > JACCYY01. The sequence continues at coordinate 3,760 of JACCYY010000289.1, forward strand.
AGAAGGTTGGGGGTTCGAATC
>JACCYY010000327.1 GCA_013696235.1 Sporichthyaceae bacterium
GGTGTCGTCGAGGTCCTGGACCGCCTCGACGCGGAGCAGATCACGACCTGCGTCGCGTCCAGCGGCAGCCACGAGAAGATGACGTTCACGCTCGGCCTGACCGGTCTCGATCACCGTTTCGCCGGCCGGATCTTCAGCGCGACCGAGGTCGAGCACGGCAAGCCCGCCCCGGATCTGTTCATCCATGCCGCGTCGCGCATGGGCGTCGACCCGTGCGGATGTGTGGTCGTCGAGGACTCCCGCCCGGGCGTGGAGGCGGCGGTCGCCGCCGGGATGAGGGCGCTCGCGTACGGCGGCGGCGTCACGCCGCCCGCGCGGCTCGAGCTCGATGGCGCGGAGGTCTTCCTTCGCATGGACGCGCTCCCCGCCCTGCTCGCCCTGGACTGATCCCAGGGCTGCGCCGCCGATCCTGGGAGACTCAGCAGGTGCACGCTGCCCTCGGCCTCGTGGCGATCGTCATCACAGTCCTCGTCTTCGCCGGTCTCGCCCGCCGGTTCGAGCTGTCCGCACCGCTGCTCCTGACGGTGGTGGGGGTGATCGCGTCGTACCTGCCGTTCGTGCCGGAGGTCGTGCTGGAGCCCGAGCTGGTGCTGGTCGGGCTGCTCCCGCCGCTGCTCTACGCCGCAGCCATCCGGACGTCGCTCGTGGACTTCCGCCGCAACGTACGCCCGATCATGCTGCTCTCGGTGGGGCTGGTGATCTTCAACACGATCTGCATCGGGCTGCTGGTCTGGTGGCTCCTGCCGGTGCCCCTCGCGGCTGCTCTCGCGCTCGGCGCGGTGGTCGCGCCGCCCGACGCGGTGGCTGCTACGTCGATCGCCCGGCGGGTCGGCATGCCGCGCCGGGTGGTCACGATCCTCGAGGGCGAAGGCCTGGTGAACGACGCTACGGCGCTCGTCCTGCTCCGTACGGCGGTCGTCGCGATCGGCGGCTCGGTGAGCGCCTTGGAGGTCGGTGGTGCGTTCCTGCTCTCCGCCGGCGGAGGTGCCGCTGTTGGCGTCGTGCTCTCGCTCGTCCTGGTCAAGCTCCGGCGGCATCTGACCGACGCGGTGCAGGACACGAGCATCTCGCTCCTGACCCCGTTCGTCGCCTACCTGGCCGCGGAGCAGATCGGCGGATCTGGTGTGCTCGCGGTCGTCGTCACCGGCCTCCTGCTCGGGCACGAGGCGCCGGTGGTGCTGACGGCGGCCGCCCGGATCTCCGAACGCACGAACTGGCGCACGGTCCAGTTCCTGCTGGAGAACACGGTCTTCCTGCTCATCGGCACGCAGGCCAGCGTCATCATCGGCGCGGTGACGCGCAGCGACGTCGGGTTCGCGAGCGCGGGGCTGGCCGCGCTCGCGGTGCTCGTCGCGGTCGTCGTGCTGCGCCCGATCTGGGTGTTCCCGGCCACGTACGGGGCGAGGTTGGTCCCGCGCATCGCGCGCAACGCCCCCGCGCCGAGCTGGCGATACCCGGCCTTGGTGTCGTGGGCCGGCATGCGCGGTGTCGTCACACTCGCGGCGGTGTTCGCGATCCCGGCGGAGGTCGAGCAGCGCGAGGTGCTCGTCTTCATCGCCCTGGTCGTGGTCGCCGGGACCCTCCTGCTCCAGGGGTCGACCCTGGCGTGGGTGGTCCGCCGGCTCGGGCTGGGCGGACCCGACCGTGCCGAGGACGCGCTCCAGGCCGCGGTGGTCTACCAGCAGGCCGCCGCGGCGGGTGCGCGCAGGCTTGCCGAGATCACCGACGACGACACGCCGCCGGAGCTGCTCGAGGAGCTCCGCACTCGGTCGGCGAGCCGTTCGAACGCGCTGTGGGAGCGGCTCGGCCGGGACCGGGACACCCCGAGCCTTCGCTACGCCACGCTGCGCGAGCAGATGCTCGACGCGGAGCGCGAGGAGCTCCTGAAGATCCGGGCCGGCGGCACCGTCGACCACGAGGTGCTGGAGGACGTGCTGACGGCGCTCGACGTCGAGGAGTCCATCCTCGAGCGCGTCCAGCTCGACAACGCCGAGCGGGACGGTGTATTGGTGGCTCGGCCGCACCCGGCCGGCTCGCGTCCACCTCGACGAAGCACCGTCGACGGCCCGCCCCAAGGTCGCCGGCGGCTGCGAGGACTGCGTACGGGAGGGTCTCACCTGGGTGCACCTGCGCATGTGCCTCACCTGCGGAAACGTCGGCTGCTGCGACTCGTCCGAGGGCCGGCACGCTGCGAAACACTTCGAGACGACGGCGCTCGATCAACGGCCAGGCCACCCCGTGATGCGCTCGGTCGAGCCGGGCGAGGCGTGGCGCTGGTGCTACGTCGACGCGCGCACCGGCTAGGGCCGCGCGAACGGCGCGAGGCTGGAGCCCCAGATGCCGTCGATCACCGATGCGCCGTCGGCGTAGGAGACCTCATGGGGCGTGAACGACGCGTCCATGCGGATCGGTGCGAACGTCGCGGCCTTGACCTCGCCGTCCCAGAGCGTGACGTCGAGGATCGCACCCTCCATGGTCTCGCTCATGAAGTCCATGTCGAAGACGTAGTTCCCGAGCGAGTGGACGATCATCGCGCCCGCGTAGAGCTCGACGCCCTGCACCCAGTGCGGATGACCGCCGACGACGAGGTCTGCGCCGGCGTCGATCATCGCTCGGCCCACGATGCGCTGGTCCTCTTCCGGCTCGTACGTGTACTGCGTGCCCCAGTGCGGCAGGACGACGACCAGGTCGACCTGCGCGGACAACGCGCGTACGCGGTCCTGCATCGCCGTGACGTCAGCCGGGACCAGTGGCCCCGTCCGGGAGCCCATCCGCACCTCGAGCGCTCCGGGGACGCCCGGTTCCGCCCGGGGGGTCTCCCCGATCGCGTTGAAGGCGAGAAACCCGATCGTGGTGCCGTCGCGCTCGACGATCGCAGGGGCCTGCGCCTCGGCCAGGTCGGCGCCGCCTCCGACCGGAATGATCCCGGTCTCCCGGACCAGGCTGACCGTCTCCACGATGGACTCGGCACCGTAGTCACCGAGGTGGTTCGCGGCGAGCGACAGCACGTCGAAACCGGCCAGCGTGAGGCCCGCGCGGACGCTCGGGTCGGCGCCGAAGGAGTCCCCGCCCTGGGTCGGCGGCCCGATCCGAGAGAGGGTGCTCTCCAGCGTCCCGATCGTGACGTCGGCGCCGGCCAGCCGCTCGGCGGTCGGCCGCAGGGGCGCGGCCGAGTCGGCGGACGCCGCGATCACCCGCCCGACGCCACGCGCGAGCATCACGTCGCCGACGAACGACATGGTGACGACCGACGCCGGCGGGATCCCCGGGATCTTGAGCCGGTACGTCGCTGGCGTCCGCAGCGGATCGACACCGTCGACGGTGATCACCCGCACGGTCGGCCCCACCGACGCTGCCTCGACGATCGCGACCACGGCGGTGTCCTCCTGCGCGGCGCCGATCGCCTCGGCCGCCGATCCCACCCGGATCCTCAACGGGGGGTCCACGCCAGGCGAGGCCACGACACGGAGCGGCTGGGCCGGCGCGCCGAGCTCGGCCCAGTCGACCACCGTGCCGGCCAGGATGCGTTCGGCCAGCTCGCGGGGCACGTCGAGTGGTGGACGGGTCGCGTGCACCGCGAGCACGATCGGGACGTACGTGGTGGGCTCGGACGTCGGCGTCGCGGTCTTGGCGGGCGGCGATGCCGGACGAGTCGGTGACTGGGTCGGGCTCGTCGGCGGGGTGCTCGTCGCCGCTTCGCTCGGTTCCTCGCCCTGCCCGCAGGCCGCGGTCAGCAGGGCGGCTGCGGCGAGGACGGGGAGAACGTGCCGGCGCACCGTCCCGGGTCTCGATCGCCGCATCCAGCGACCTTACGTCCGACCGCGGTTGGCACCCGGGCCACGGAACCCGCGCCGACCGCGTACCGTTCCCGCTCGGGTGGGGACACCAGTGAGGTGTCGCACCCCGAGAACCCACACCGGAGAAAGAGGACGAGCGCTCGTGCCCGAGAAGAACGACACCCGACCGCACCGCAGACTCGTGATCGTGGAGTCGCCGGCCAAGGCGCGCACGATCGCCGGCTACCTCGGGCGCGGGTACGTCGTCGAGTCGAGCATCGGTCACATCCGCGACCTGCCGCACGGCGCCGCGGAGGTCCCGACCAAGTACAAGAAGGAGCCGTGGGCCCGGCTCGGCGTCGACGTCGACCACGGGTTCGAGCCGATCTACGTCGTACCGGCTGACAAGCGGGCCCAGATCAAGAAGCTCAAGTCCTTGCTCAAGGACTCCGACGAGCTCTTCCTCGCGACGGACCAGGACCGTGAGGGCGAGGCGATCGCGTGGCACCTCTTCGACGAGCTCAAGCCCAAGGTCCCGGTGCAGCGGATGGTGTTCCGGGAGATCACCCGCGACGCGATCCGGGCGGCGATGGAGAGCCCACGCGAGATCGACACCCAGCTCGTCGACGCCCAGGAGACCCGTCGCATCCTCGACCGCCTGTACGGCTACGAGGTGTCGCCGGTCCTGTGGAAGAAGGTGATGCCGCGGCTGTCGGCCGGGCGCGTGCAGTCCGTGGCGACCCGGCTCGTGGTCGACCGGGAGCGCGAGCGCATGGCGTTCCGCGCCGCCGAGTACTGGGACCTCGACGCGATCTTCGACATCGGCCGGGCCGAGGAGCCGCGTACGTTCGGTGCCCGGCTGATGTCGATCGAGGGCCAGCGCGTCGCCCAGGGCCGCGACTTCGGGTCCGACGGGTTGATCAAGGACGCCGCCGCGGTCCGGCAGGTGGACGAGAGCACCGCCCGCGAGCTCGCCGCAGCGCTCACCGGCTCGACGTTCTCGGTCGCCAGCGTGGAGTCCAAGCCGTACAAGCGGTCGCCGTACGCACCGTTCCGCACCACGACGTTGCAGCAGGAGGCGTCGCGGAAGTTCGGCTTCGGGGCCAAGCGCACCATGCAGGTCGCCCAGCGCCTGTACGAGAACGGCCACATCACCTACATGCGTACGGACTCCACGACGCTGTCCGAGTCCGCGGTCAACGCGGCCCGGACCCAGGTGCGCGAGCTCTACGGCGCGGACTACCTGCCGGAGACGCCGCGGCGCTACCTGAGCAAGGTCAAGAACGCGCAGGAGGCGCACGAGGCGATCCGACCGTCCGGCGACGCGTTCCGCACGCCTGGCCAGACCGGCCTCAACGGTGACGAGTTCCGGCTGTACGAGCTGATCTGGATGCGCACGGTCGCGTCGCAGATGCGGGACGCGATCGGGCGTTCGGTGAGCATCCGGGTCGGTGGTCAGACCGACACCGGCACAGCCGTCGAGTTCGGCGCGTCCGGCCAGGTGATCACGTTCCACGGATTCCTCAAGGCCTACGTCGAGGGCGCGGACGACCCCGACGCCGAGCTCGACGACCGCGAGCGCCGGCTGCCCGACGTCGCCGAGGGCGACCCGCTCGTCGCACTGCGGCTGGACGCGGACGGCCACTCGACCAAGCCGCCGGCGCGCTACACCGAGGCGAGCCTGATCAAGGAGCTCGAGGACCGGGAGATCGGTCGGCCGTCGACCTACGCGTCGATCATCGGCACGATCCTCGACCGCGGGTACGTCTTCAAGCGCGGCAGCGCGCTCGTGCCGACCTGGGTGGCATTCGCGGTCACCCGGCTGCTCGAGCAGCAGTTCGCGTCGCTCGTCGACTACGACTTCACGGCCCGCATGGAGGACACGCTCGACGAGATCGCCGCCGGCCGGCAGGACCGGGTCGGGCAGCTCACCGAGTTCTACTTCGGCGGGTCCGGTGGTTCCCGGACGACAGATGCGCCGCGGCCGAAGAGTGGTCCGGGGTCGGGCGACTCGTGGGAGGGCCTTCGCGCCCTCGCGACGGACCTCGGCGACATCGACGCGCGGGAGCTGAACTCGTTCCCGCTCGAGGACTCCGGCATCGTGCTCCGGGTCGGCCGGTTCGGCCCGTACATCGAGCGCGACGGTCAGCGTTCGAGCGTCCCCGAGGATCTGCCGCCGGCCGAGCTCACGGTCGCCCTCGCCGAGGAGCTCCTGGCCAAGCCGTCCGGTGATCATCCGCTCGGCACCGACCCGGCCACAGGTCTGGAGATCGTCGCCAAGGACGGCCGTTACGGCCCGTACGTCACGGAGGTCCTGCCCGCGGACGCGCCCAAGAACGCCCGCCCCCGCACGGGCTCGCTGTTCAAGGACATGAGCCTGGACACGGTCACGCTGGAGGCGGCGCTCACGCTGCTCTCGCTCCCGCGCGTGGTCGGCCTCGACCCGGAGACCGGCGCGGAGATCACCGCGCAGAACGGCCGTTACGGGCCGTACCTGAAGAACGGCACCGACTCGCGCTCCCTCGAGCGCGAGGAGCAGCTGTTCAGCGTGACGCTGGACGAGGCGCTGGCGATCTATGCGCAGCCGAAGCAGCGGGGCCGCGCGGCGAGCCCACCGCTGCGTGAGCTCGGGGTGGACCCGGTGAGCCTCAAGCCGGTCGTGCTGAAGGAGGGCCGCTTCGGCGCGTACGTCACCGACGGCGAGCTCAACGCGACGCTCCGAAGGGACGACGATCCGGCGACCATCACGCCCGCCCGCGCGGCCGAGCTGCTCGCCGACAAGCGGGCCAAGGGTCCCGCTCCGAAGAAGCGCTCGGCGCGCAAGACCCCGGCGAAGAAGACTGCGGCGAAGAAGACTGCGGCGAAGCAGACTGCGGCGAAGCAGACTGCGGCGAAGAAGACCACGGCGAAGCAGACCACGGCAACGTCGTCGACGTCCAGCCAAGCCCGCACGGCCCCGGCCAACCACACCGCCCGATCCTCGACACGGAGGGCAGAGGCAGACATGACCATGGCAAGCTCCTCGGCGAAGGGTTCGTCGACGTCCAACGAACTCCCCAAGCCGCGCTTCAACAAGGACGGATTCGGCTACACGAAGGACTTCGACCTCACGTTCGTGAAAGCGATGCATGACTCGCTCCAGGAGGAACGCGTCCGACTCACCGGACAGGCGAAGCGACTCGAGGACGAGGCAACCCAGTTGATCGAGGAAGCCGAGATGGGTGATGTGCAATTCGACGACGAGGGCGGGGAGGGCGACACCATGGTCGTCGAACGCGAACGCGACCTCGCGCTCAGCGCCCAGGCGCGGGAAACCATCGCCGAGATCGACGCCGCCATCGAACGAGTGAAGGCCGGCACCTACGGCTACTCGCTGGTGTCGGGTGCCCCGATCCCGCTCGAGCGCCTCGAGGCCATTCCGTGGTCGACCGAACTCGTCGCGGAGAAGGTTGGCGGGATCGGCCGCTGAGGCGGTTCCCGTGAGCCGACGATGAACCCATCCGGCGGCACCCGCCTGGCGTGGGCACCCGTTGCGCTCATCGTCGCCGTTGTCGTCATCCTCGACCAGTTGACCAAACACTGGGCGGTGAATGCCCTCGTCGATCGTGACGTCGACGTCGTCTGGACCCTCCGGTTCCACCTGTCGTTCAACACCGGGATGGCGTTCAGTAGGGGCCAGAGCCTCGGCCCGATCATCGGTGTCGTCTCGCTCGTGGTCGTGGTCGTCCTCCTGATGAGTCTCCGACGACAGCGCGGACGTCTCACCAGCATCGCCGTCGGCCTGATCGTCGGTGGCGCGATCGGCAACGTCATCGACCGTCTGTTCCGCCAGAGCGGGTGGCTCCGGGGTGGCGTGGTGGACTTCATCGACTTCCAGTGGTTTCCGATCTTCAACGTCGCTGACATGGGTGTGACCATCGGTGGAGCGATCCTCGTCCTGGCGTCCTGGCTCGCGTCGCGAGCCGAACACGCGCTCGACGACGTCCCGAGTCGGTCGGGCACGGCGTGAGCGATCGGATCGACGAGGTCGTGCCGCCTGCGCTGGCGGGGGAGCGACTCGATCGGATCGTCGCGCTGCTGCTCGACGTGAGTCGTTCGGTCGCCACGGCCGTGATCGCCGCCGGGGGGGCGATCGTCGACGGCGAGGTCGCGACGACGGGCAAGATCCGCCTGGAAGAAGGACAGGCCGTCATCGTCGATCCCGACGCAGTGCCGGTCGACGAGCCCCCACAGGGGGACCGCTCTGTCCGGTTCGACGTGATCCACGAGGACGACCACATCGTCGTCATCGACAAGCCTGCCGGTCTGGTAGTGCATCCCGGGGCCGGCAACGAGACCGGCACGCTCGCCAACGGCCTGCTCGCGCGGTACCCCGAAATGGTCGACGTGGGAGAGCGCATCCGACCCGGCATCGTGCACCGGCTGGACGCCGGGAGTTCGGGGCTGCTGGTCGCAGCTCGGACGCAGGACGCGGCCGACAGATTGATCGAGCAGTTCGCCGACCACTCGGCGACCCGCGCCTACCTCGCGCTGGTGTGGGGCCATCCGGCGGCACCCCACGGTGTCATCGACGCACCCGTCGGTCGGTCGCGCCGCGACCCACTCAAGATGGCGGTCGTCGCCGACGGTCGGTGGGCACGTACCGAGTATCAGGTACTCGACCGGTTCGACGTCCCGGCCGAGCTCGCCTTGCTCGAGTGCCGACTCGAAACCGGACGGACGCACCAGATCCGCGTGCACCTCAGCTCGATCAACCACCCGCTGGTCGGTGACCCGACGTATGGGCAGCGCCGACCGAAGCTGCAGGTCGAGCGTCCGTTCCTCCACGCTGCCGAACTCTCGTTCGTGCACCCGGGTACCGACCAGGCGGTCACCTACCGCAGCGAACTGGCCGCGGATCTCGCCGAACGGCTCAGCACGCTGCGCCGCGTCGGTGTGGAATGAGCTGCCGACCGACAGGCCCGTCAGCCCGGTGGCGCGTCGGCGGCGACGGCGGGGACGGCGGCGACGGTCGCCTTGCCCGGCCAGGTGGCGTCGCCGCGAGCCGCTTCGGCGATCGAGGCGAGCGTGAACCCGTCGAGGTGCTTGCGCATCACGTCGCCGGCATGGTTCCAGATCGCCAGTAGGACGCATTGGCCCTCGTGGTCGCACGCCCCATC
>JACCYY010000350.1 GCA_013696235.1 Sporichthyaceae bacterium
ACGCTCGCTCTCCGTCACGATGACCGGCGCGCGGGTGGCCACGGTTCCGTACGACGAACCGCTGCCACCGGAGGCCGGATCGGTGGTCCTCAGCCTCGGTGACGCCACCGGCAGCGTGTTCACCACCGGGGCGACCGACGTGCCGTTCGACGGGGCCGAGCGGGAGGTTGTGTTCGACCTCGGCGATCTTGCCGCCGGCGACACCGGTCAGGCCGGGGCTCTTCCGTCGTACCCGCTGCGCCTGGTCGGCGGTCGGATCACCCTTCCGGCGGACAGCCTCCTGCGCGCGAGCGCGGAGAACCCCGAAGCGACCGGCCTCGTCACGCTGCGGGCAAGCGTCCTCGTCGGAGCTCTGCAGGCCGACGGAACGCCGGTGGACCTGCCCGACGACCTGAGCTGGGCGAGCGAGGTCAACCTGAGCGACTTTCTCGAACCCAGCAGTGTCGACGTCTCCAGGGCAGACGGCACCATCGGCGGTCTCGCGGTGACCGGAGGGACCCCGTTCTCCGGGTTCTTCCAGAGCGAGGTCTCGGTCTCGCTCCGGCCGTTGTCGGACCCGCCGACGCTGCCGGTCGTGCTGGACCGCGAGGCGGCGGCCGCTGGGGCAGCCCAGATCGGTGACAACCTCAGCCTGGCGATCGCCGGTGACGTGTTCGCCGCCGAGGTCACCGGCATCGTCGAGGCCTTTCCCGCGACCGGGACAGGCGACGGTGCCGTCCTGCTCGACTACCAGACGCTGGCCGACGCGCGCTGGCTGTCCGGCGGCGTGACGACAGAGCCGTCGGAGTGGTGGCTCGCGAGCTCCGCGTCCGGCGTCACAGCCGACGCGCTCGCGGCTGCGCCGCAGCTGGCCACGAACGTCGTGGTGCACGACGAGCTCGTGGGGCAGTTCCAGCAGGATCCGCTCGGTGCGACCACGCTCGGCGCGCTGCTTGCCGGGTTCGTCGCCGCTCTCGGCTTCGCCGCCGTCGGCTTCACGTTGAACTTGGTCATCGGAGCACGGGAGCGCCTCACCGAGCTCGCGGTGCTCCGCGCGCTCGGGGTGTCCCGGCGCCAGGTGCTGGGGATGCTCCTGGTCGAGCAGGCGTTCCTGATCGGCATGAGCCTCGGGGTAGGGCTCCTGATCGGGGTCGTGGTCAGCGCGCTCGTCGTGCCGCTCGTCGTGCTGTCCCCCAGCGCCCTGCAGGTCGTCCCACCGGTCCTGCTCGACGTGCCGTGGCTCACGCTTGCCGTCACAGCGATCGCGACCGCAAGTGCGCTCGGTGGACTCGTCGTCGTCGCCGCGAACCGCCTCCAGCGCGGCGGCCTCGGGAGCGCGCTGCGCCTCGGGGAGGACGGGTGAACAACCGGACCGAGCGGGTCAGGCTGCACGGAGGGCTCGGCCGCCAGCTGCGCGCGGACAAGGCCTCGGTCGTCGCTCTGGCCGCGATTCTCTTCGGCACGGCGTTCCTGGCCGCGGCCTGGCCGCGGTGGCTCAACGACATCGACGACCGAGCCGTCCGGTACGAGTTCGCCCAGTCGCGCGAGATCGACGACGTCCGGGCTACCTACGTGGGACCGGTCCTCGCCGGGGGGGCCGCGATCAGCGCCCTTCACACCATCGGCGCGGACCTCCTGGCCTCGTTCGACCCTCCGCTCCGCGATCTGCTCGAGCCGGCGGTGATCTCCTCCACACCGGGCGACTACCTGATCCGGAGCGTCAACGACACGCCGCGCCCGGAGGATTTCCCCGACTTCTTCCTGACCCCCGTGCTCCTGGACACCGAGCGCCCCGAGGTGCGCTTCGTCGAGGGTGCCGAACCAGCTGAAGGCCCGACGACCGCCCCACCGGGCGACGTCCTCGACGAGGACCGCACGATCGTCCAGGTCGGGCTCAGCACGGTTGGGGCGGCGGCCCTAGGGCTCGAGGTAGGCGACGTCGCCACCGCCAGCCGGAGTCCCGGCCCGGATCTCGTCCTCGAGGTCACCGGGGTCTACGAGCCGATCGATCAGACCAGCCATACCTGGGCGCGGCACCTCAACCTGCTCCTCGACGCGCCCGTGTTCGGCCCGAGCGGCGAGTTGATCCAGAACACCGCAGGTGCGCTGGTGACTCCGGCGTCGTTCCCGACCCTCCTGTCGACAGACGACGGGCTCGCCGTACCGACGGAGCTGACCACGAGCTGGGAGTTTCCCCTCGACGTCGAGCCCGTGCACGCCGGACTGGTCGACGACCTCGGCCTGGCAGCTGACCGGGCCCAGTCCGACGGCATCGTCTCCCCGAGCGGCGCACCGTTCAGCATCCAGACCACGGTGCAGGAGGTGCTCGACCGGTTCCGCGACCAGCGCACCACGGCCCACGCCGTGCTCTCGATCGGGCTGGTCGGCCTGCTGATCGGCGCCCTGGCTGTGCTCGTCCTCGTTGCGCAGCTCACCAGCGAGCGACGCCGGGCTGCTCTCGCGCTCGCCCGGGCGCGCGGCGCCTCGCTCCGTCAGCTCACGATGATCACCGCGGCTGAAGGGTTCCTGATCGCAGGAGTGAGCGTGGCCGGTGGCCTGGCGCTGGCCGTTCTGGCCGTGCCAGCTAGGTCCACCCCGTTGTCGTGGTGGCTGACCGGCGGGCTCGCCGGTGCCAGCGCCGTCGTGCTCGCCGCCGTGACCTGGTCGGCGCACCGCGCGGTCGGCACGGTCGAACGTCGCGACCCCGCGACCGGCTCGTCACCCCGCCGACTGGCCGCGGAGCTCGCGCTCGTCCTGCTGGCTGCGGTCGGCGTCGTGCTGCTGCGCGAGCGCGGGTTCGACACGGCAGTCGTCGGAGGTTCGGCTGACCCGTTCCTGCTCGCGGTCCCGGCGTTGATCGCACTGGCGGCCTCCGTCGCGGTCCTGCGGGTCTACCCGGCTCCGATCCGCCTGGTCGGCCGGTTCATGGCGAACCGGCGGGGCCCGGTGAGCTTTCTCGGGCTCTTGCGAGCCGGCCGGGAGGCGACCGGACGGGCCATCCCGCTCGTCGTCGTCCTGGTCGCGCTCAGCTTCTCCGTCTTCGCCGCGATCGTCGTGAACTCGGTGCGGCTGGAGCAGGACGTCCGGTCGTGGGAGCTCGTCGGTGCACCTGTTCGCGTCGACGGCACCGACTTCGACCAAGCGGTCGACGTGCCACGGATGGCGGCGGCCGCCCGGGTCACTCTCGACCGGACGTTCGGGATCCATGCCCGGTCGACGGCGCTCGACGGCCGGCTCGGCGATACCCGCGACCGGTTCACCTTGCTGCTCCTCGACCCGTCCGCGTTCCAGACTTTCGTCGCGGACCGAGTGATCGACACGACGGCGCTCGAGCCTCTGGTCAACGCGTCGGCGGGTGACGGGACCCGTGTGCCGATGGTGGTGTCCCCGGCCTTCGCCATCGAGCTCAGTGCCGACGGGCGGGTTGGCAGCGAGCTGCGCGACCTGCCCTTCCTCCTGCCCGGGAGCAACCCCGTGCTCGACGCCGTCGGAACCATCGACTTCTTCCTGGGGCTCGAGTCGGACCAGCTCTGGGCGGTCGGGCGCACCCCCGATGCCGAACGCGTCGTCGATCTCCCCTACGGGCCGACGATCTTGCTGCTCGACGCAGAGGACGCGGACACGGACGCCGTTCTCGCCGCGGCCCAGGTGACCCAGCCGTTCGCTCAGGTCACCACCCGGAACGAGGTCTACGAGCAGATCGCCGGCTCGCCGCTCGTCGCCGGGACGGAGCGGACGTTCCAGGCGGCGACGTTGGCCGCAGCGGCGTACAGCGCGCTGTCCGTCGTGCTCGCACTCGTCGTCACCGCCAGGTCCCGCGAGCGGTTCCTGTCGTGCCTGCGCACCCTCGGCCTGTCCAGCCGGCAGGTCCGTGGCCTGGTTGCCTGGGAGATCGTCCCGACGACGATGATCGCCATCGGCGTCGGGGCGGCGCTGGGCTTCGCGCTGCCGTACGTCGTGCTCCCCGCCATCGACCTGACGCCGTTCACCGGCGGCCTGGACCAACCGACGATCTACGCTGATGGCGCCACCATCGGGGCACTCGCCGGGGGGATCTGCGTCGTGGTGGTCGTCGCCGTACTCGGCGTCACGTCGATCAACCGCCGGACCCGGCTCGGCGCCGTGCTGCGCGTCGGGGAGGACGGATGAACC
>JACCYY010000355.1 GCA_013696235.1 Sporichthyaceae bacterium
CTGGTGTCCGAGGGGGGACTTGAACCCCCATGCCCCGTAAAGGGCACTAGCACCTCAAGCTAGCGCGTCTGCCAATTCCGCCACCCGGACGAGGGCGACCCGAGGAGCACTGGGCTCCCGCGGATGCGGCGCCAACCCTAGCAAGCCAGGATGGGTGGACCGCACCGTGCAAGCCGGACGCAAGGAGAGGGTCGCCGTGGCAGAGGTCGGGCCGAGCGCGCTGTCCGCGCAGGCGCAGGACGAGGTCGTCGACCTCTGCCAGGAGCTCATCCGCATCGACACGTCGAACTACGGCGACGGCAGCGGACCGGGGGAGCGGGTGGCGGCCGAGTACGTCGCCGAGAGGCTGGGCGACGTCGGGCTCGAGCCACAGGTGTACGAGTCCGAGCCTGGTCGAGCAACCGTGGTCGCCCGCTGGGCCGGCAGCGACCAGAGCCGGCCACCGCTGCTCGTGCACGGGCACCTCGACGTCGTACCCGCCGAGGCCCCGGACTGGAAGGTCCACCCGTTCTCCGGTGAGATCGCAGACGGGTGCGTCTGGGGACGCGGCGCGGTGGACATGAAGGACATGGACGCGATGATCTTGTCCGTCGTCCGCGACCGGCTGCGCAGCGGCCGCCCGCCGGCGCGCGACGTCGTGCTCTGCTTCCTGGCCGACGAGGAGGCAGGTGGCACGTACGGCTCGGCATACATGGTCGCGAACCATCCAGAGCTGTTCGCCGACTGCACGGAGGGGATCAGCGAGGTCGGCGGGTTCTCGATCACCGTCCGCGACGACCTCCGGCTCTACCCGGTCGAGACCGCCGAGAAGGGCATCGTCTGGCTCCGGCTGGTGGCCGACGGTGTTGCCGGGCACGGCTCCATGCTGCCGGCGGACAATGCGGTCGTTACCCTCGCCGACGCGGTCGCCCGGATCGGCCGGCACGAGTTCCCGCTGCGGATGACCGACACGGTCCGGCTGTTCCTCGAGGCGACCGCCGAGGCGTACGGGATCCCGTTCGACCCGGAGCACCCCGAGCCGGTCGTCGCGAAGCTCGGGACCATCGGCCGGGTCGTCGGTGCGACGCTTCGCAACACCGCGAACCCGTCGATGCTCAAGGCCGGGTACAAGGTCAACGTCATCCCAGGACGAGCCGAGGCGTTCGTCGACGGGCGGACGCTGCCCGGGTACGAGGACGAGTTCTTCGCGACGATCGACGAGCTCATCGGCCCGCGCGTGCGCCGCGAGACCGTGCACCAGTCGCCGGCGCTGGAGACGACGTTCGACGGTGCGCTGGTGGATGCGATCGGTGCAGCCGTCCGCGCGGAGGACCCGGACGGCCGCACCGTGCCGTACTGCCTGTCCGGTGGCACGGACGCCAAGGGGTTCGCCGAGCTGGGCGTCCGCGGGTTCGGGTTCTCACCGCTGCGGCTGCCGCCCGACCTGGACTTCACCGGGATGTTCCACGGCATCGACGAGCGGGTTCCGGTCGAGTCGCTGCAGTTCGGGGCACGGGTGCTCGACCGGCTGTTCGACCTGTGCTGATCCGCTCCGTCTGACCCGTCAGAACGTACGGATCGCGCGGATGATCCGGCGGCGCAGGACTGCGGTGCGGCTGCCGTCGGGAAACAGGCGGAGTCGGGCGAGCTCCCAGTGGCCGTACTCCGCCTGATCGGCGAGTTGGCGGCGGGCGGCACCGCGGGTGGTCCCGCGCGGCATGCTCATCCGGCGGAACTCGTACTCCGGCATCGCCACATTGTGCACCTCGCGCCGCGCGAGGCGGGGGGAGCCCTGGGCTACTTCTGGTAGGCCTGGGCCGGCTTGGCATCGGCAGGGACGTCGTCCCCGACCACCCACACGACGAGCGTGGTCGGCGGCTCGCAGCGCAGGGTCGCGGTGCCGCGCACCACCATCGGCACCTCGTCGCCGCGCACCACGAGCGCGACGTCGTCGGTGACGCACGCGTTCACGGTGTAGGCGAAGAACCGCTCCCCGGCCGCGAGGGTCGTCCCGTCCAGATCGGCCAGTACCTCGTCGATGCCGGGCACGACCGCGTACGCGTCGGCGAGCTCGGCCAGGCTGCTCGCCTCGAGCGCCTGCGGCACGTCCGGCAGCGGGTACTCCGCCGGGGAGACGTTCAGCTGCTGGTTGAGCACCACGGTGCCGGGGCCGTCCTGACGCTGCTCGCCCTGCGTGAGCGTCGGCGTGTCCGGCGACTCCGGCTCCGACGTGCTCTCGTCTGCCTCGCCAGTCGTCCCGGTCTGGCTGCCGGCGTCGCCGCCAGCGGACGGTTCGGTCGCGTCCTGCGTCCCGCACCCGCTGACGAGGAACGCGAGTCCGGCGATTGCGGCCACGGTGAGCGTGCGGATCTGCGTCATGGGGGTCGGACGACCGCGCGTAGCTCAGGGTTCCCCTCGGCTCATCGCGCACGCTCCGGGGCCCCCCCCCGACCGGTCGGACACGTCGTCGAGCGCGGTCCGGATCTCCGACGGGAGCTCGAGATCCTCGGCGGCGAGCGCGCCGCGCAGCTGGGCGGCGGTCCGGGCGCCGACGATCGGCGCCGTCACGCCGGGACGGTCGCGGACCCAGGCGAGGGCGACCTCGAGCGGGGTGGCGCCGAGCCCGTCGGCGGCAGTCACGACTGCGTCGACGATGCGCCGCGAGGGAGCGTCCAGGTACCTGCCGACGAATGCCTCGAAGTGTGGGGACGCCGCTCGCGAGTCGGCGGGGACGCCTTGGCGGTACTTGCCGGTGAGCACCCCGCGACCGAGTGGTGACCAGGCCAGGAGCCCGAGACCGAGCGCACCGGCAGCTGGGACGACCTCGTCCTCGATTCCGCGCTGCACGAGCGAGTACTCGACCTGGGTCGCGGCGAGCGGGACGCGACCGGGACCGGCCCGCTGCCAGCTCGCCGCCCAGGCGGTCTGCCAGCCGGTGTAGTTCGAGATCCCGACGTAGCGCGCACGCCCGGTCGCCACCGCATGGTCCAGCGCAGCCAGGGTCTCCTCGAGCGGTGCGTCGTCGCTCCAGGTGTGGACCATCCACAGGTCCACGTGGTCGGTGCCGAGGCGCTCGAGCGAGCCGTCGAGCTCGTCGAGGAGCGATCCGCGCGAGGTGTCCACGACGCGTTCGCCGGATCGGCGCGAGATCCCCGCCTTCGTGACGAGGACGACCTCGTTCCGGCCGACCACATCGGCGAGCAGGCCGCCGAGCACGCGTTCGCTCTCACCGTCGCTGTAGCCGCCGGCGGTGTCGACGAGCGTCCCGCCCGCCTCGACGAACGCGACGATCTGCTCCCGCGCCTCGTGCTCGTCGGTGTCTCGGCCCCACGTCATGGTGCCGAGCCCGAGGCGGGACACGTGCAACCCGGTACCACCGAGGCGTCGCTGCTCCATGCGGCCAGACGCTAGCGCGGCGAGGGAGGAGCGAGG
>JACCYY010000378.1 GCA_013696235.1 Sporichthyaceae bacterium
GATGCTGGCCCGAGCGCCGCGCGAGATCCCGGCCGCAAGCGTGTAGAGCACACCGGTGCCAGGCGTCGCGACGATGATCAACGTTGTCAGCAGAAACTCGACACCCACAGCGGCCCTCCTGGCGTGCCGGCACTCAGCGCGTAGTGTAGGTGTCGCGACCACAGAAACCTGCGGGGCCGCACTACGCGGGGGCACCGGTGACCTGCCCTTAATCCCGGTCGGGCCGCCGTCCGCAGCGCTCGACCGCCACGGGCAGGCCAGCCCGGAGCGGATCCCGCGTCCGCTGTCGAGTCGTCGCCTGCGGCCTCGGCGGCGCCAACCGACGGTCAAGACCGCCGGCCTATAACGCACGGGCCGTGATCGAGATCTCGACGTCGTAGCGCAGCGAGGCGTCGCTCGTGCAATGGAGCCCGAGCTCAGTGATCTGTCCGTCCTCGGGATGCCAGTCGCGATGGGTGCCGGCTCGCCCGAGCAGGCCTCCGAGCGCGTCGATGGTGGGTTTCCAGAGGTTGAACCAGTTGCGTTGGCCGACGACGAAGCCGAGCTCGAGTGCGACCGGTCCCTCGGGCAGCCACCAGATCGCGCTGAGCCGTCTGCTGCCACGGCAGCAGCCACTGGTACTCGCAGCGGTACCGATGTCAGTCGGCGGCCCGTGCGCCACGGCGCAGCTGGTTGCCGGTCACGTCCGGGCTGCTCAGCTCCTCGACGGTGTCCGAGATCATCTCGTTCAAGAGCGAGATGCGCTCGAGCGGTGGGACGTCGCGCAGCCTGCGTTCAAGCGACAGCAGCACCTTGTCTCGGTTCACGGGACTCTCACCCCTGGTCCGGTCCGGAGGCGGTGCTGCAGCCATGGGCGCCATGGTCTGCGACGAGTCTGCAGACCAGTCGCCGCCGGCGACCAACGCGGCGAGGTCCTCGACGCGGATCTCGAGGACCGGGGCGAGCGCTCGCATCGCCTTCAAGGCCGGCTCCCGGTCCCCCGTCTCCAGCTGGGACACGTACGGGTAGGAGAGCCCCGAGCGATCCGCCACGTCTCGTCGGCTGAGGCCGAGCTTCAGTCTTCGGTTCTCCAGGAACCGGCCGAGCTCGCGACCCATGTGTCTGCTCCTTGCATACTTCTGCTCTTGGGCGTACTCTGCTGAGAGCATACAAGAGGGAGCGCGCTCCGGCGAGCCACCCCTCCCGACATCAGCTGGAGTGCCGATGCAGCTATCCACCCGACTCGACTGCGACCTGGTCGCCGTGGAGCAGGCCGACGAAATTACCCTGCTGGTCGAGCTCACGGCTCCGACGTCCGACAGCACGAGCCCGCGCCAACCCGCGACCTTGCAGGTCGTCCTGGACCGCAGCGGATCCATGGGCGGCGACCGATTGGAGGGCGCGAAGGCGGCACTGATCGCCCTGGTCGACCGGCTCGACCCGACCGACAACCTCGGCGTCGTGGCGTTCGACAACCGCGTCAGTCTCGTCGTACCCGCCGGGCCGCTGGACAGCAAGACCACGGTCAAGCAGGCAATCGCAGCAATCGACCCAGGCGGCTCGACCGACCTGTCCTCCGGGTACTTTCGTGGCCTGCAGGAGGCTCGCCGAGTCGCCGGTCCGAGTGGTGCGACCGTCCTGCTGGTCAGCGACGGCCACGCAAACGCGGGGGTCATCGACGCGGACCAGCTCGGCGGGGTCGCCGCGGAGGCGCACTCCCAGGGCGTGACCACCTCGACCCTCGGCTTCGGCCTGGGCTACGACGAGCGCCTGCTCGCCGCCCTTGCCCGCTGCGGTGCGGGCAACGAGCTGTTCGCCGAGGAGGCCGACACCGCGGTCGCCCTGATCAGCGGTGAGGTCGACGGGTTGCTCACCCAGGTCGCCCAGGCCGCATCGCTACGCATCACCTGGACGAAGCACGTCGCCGGCGTGGCAGTCCTCAACGACCTGCCCGTCGTCGGCCTGCCCGACGGCGTCATGGTCGAGCTCGGCTCCTTCTACGCCGGCGAGACCCGCCGGCTGCTGCTGAAGCTGCAGGTCCCTGGTATCGCCGCGCTCGGCCTCGCCCAGGTCGCCACCCTGGCGTTCACCCACGTCTCGCTGCCCGACGTGGTCCAGCACACCGCGACGCTCCCGATCAACGTGAACGTGGTACCCGGTGACGAGGCCGCCGGCCGCGTCCGGGACCTGGAGGTCCGCTCGGAGGCGCTGTTCCAGCAGACCCAGCAGGCGAAGCGGCAGTCGAGCCGGCTGCTGAGCGCGGGCCAGGCGCCCGAGGCGGCGCGGCTCCTGCAGACCACCAGCAGCATGCTGCGCCACGAGTCCGCTTACCTGCCGCGGCAGATGACGATCGAACTCATGAAAGAGGCCGACCTCATGGACTCCCTGGCCGACGAGTCGACGTTCGACTCCGTACGGGCCGCCAAGGCGTCGTCGTACGACGCGACGATGAAGAGCCGCAACCGGGGCCGCCAGTCGCGAGGTGGCGGGTTCGCCCTGCGGTGGGCGGTCGGGGGCGACGGCGTGGACGGCTCGACGCTCGTGCTCGAGGCGTGGCAGCTCCAGCGGCTGCTCCGGGTGCTCCCGGCAGATCTGCACGATGCGCTCCGGCTCCCAGCCGGCGGAGTGCGGGACGAATCAGCCGCGAAGGCCGTCGCGACTGCCCTGGGCGGTCTCCACCCCGCGTACGGCTTCTTCGACGGCGCAACCACACACGGCGGCTTCACCGTGGAGCGGGCGTGACCGGGCGGCGGAAGGTGACGAACGTCTTGTGCCCGCTGTGCGGTGGGGAGACGGTGCCGATCGAATACGGCGAGCCCAGCGCGGAAGGTCTCGAGGCATCAGATCGAGGCGAGGTGATTCTCGGCGGCTGCATCGTCTGGGACGAGATGCCCACGGTCGCATGCCGGGTGTGCGACCACTCCTGGGTCTGGAAGTGAGGCGTGATCCTCCGCCGGCCCGCGTGGCGAGGTGGTCACTGCCGCGGCACGCTCGTCACGCACCGTCCGGAAGAGCGGCCGGGGCGTGGTCGGCGAATGCCCCACTCGCACAGGAGGTCCTCGATCGTGCCTCGCTGGCTCAGCTTCAGCCCACCGCATCGCCGTCATGCCCGAGTCCCACCAGTCTCGTTCCCCAGAGTGCCGCGCAAACGTCCGACTGCCGTCGTCCCGAGCCTCTCCTGGTCCCGACGAGCGGTGGTCCTTCGGGTCGGCGCGGCCGCAGCCACTACGGTCGTCCGGTGGCCGAGCAGCGGGACGAGCTGACCGATCGGTTCCTCGCCTCCCCGTACGTCGAAGGTCTGCCGGACCGCCCCGGGTACCGCCGCATGGTCGTCGAGTCGCTCGTCACGCTCGGCATCGAGCACAGCGGCGACCCCATGCAGTGGACGCCCGCCATCGTGGAGCTGGCGCTCACGAGCTGGCTCGCCGACACGGTGGCCGGGCCGCCCGACGAGGTCGCTGCAGCGCCGGACGTCCTCCGGGCCTTCGTCCGTTTCTGCCACGACGAGCGCGAGGTCCCGGCCTCGCTGCGGGGCGAGACAGTCGACGCGGTGGACCTGTGGCGACACGCGTACGAGGCGCGGATCGCGAGCGAGTCCGATGACGACCTCTCCGAGCACCTGGTCCAGCACTGGTGGCGGCGGATCGAGCTGCTGGCCGGCGAGGTCGGTGACGTGGACGTCCTCATGGGGCTCGCGGTCGCCGCGCTGCCCGACGAGCCGTTCGAATCGGCAGCGGTCACCACGGCCGACGGTGACCAGGTCTCCAGGCTGGTCCTCCTGTGCGACCGAGCCTGCGACACGCTCTTCGACGTCGAGCACCGTACGGCGTGCCGACGGTTGCTGGCCCGGGCGGCGCGGCGAGGTTCGACGGTCTTCTCCGGACGTCGCGACGAGCGACGCATGGCGGCCGCCGTCGTGTACGCGGTCGGCATCGCCAACCGCAGCATCGGATCTGGGCGTTCGGTCCTCGTGCGCGACGTCCAGACGCATTTCGGGATCAAGGGGAGCTTGTCCGACCTCGCGGCCGAGCTGCAGTGCCCGGCCGTCCCGGCCGACGGCCGTGAGTCCGCACCGCTCCACCTGGGGTCGGCGGAGCTGCTCACCTCTGCGGGACGGAAGCACATCATCGCCGAGCGCGACGAAGCCCTGGTGTGGGTGCGCGCCGTCGCGACGGAGCTCGGCCGAGAAGGACGACCGGATCGACGGGCCGCTCCCTCCTGATCCCGGGTACGCGAGCCCGCAGCCGTTGCTCGAGCACTGGGGAGCCCGCGACTCCGCAGTCCCGCCCGGAGGATCGCCTGAGGTCACTCACGTCGTCGGCGACGGGCCGTTCGAGGACGAGCCGTTCGAGCTCGCCGGTGTGTCTGCCAGCGACGTGAACTGCGTCCTCAGCGCGGCTGCCTCCTCCTCGATCGTCTCCGCGCTCACCAGGTCCGACGCCTGTGCGGTGAGCGTCTCGGCCCAGCGGTCGAGGATCTCGTCGGCGGCACCGCTGTCGTAGAGCGACTCGGCCAGCTCGGCGAGCGCCTGGTCGTAGAGCGCGGCGAAGCCCTCGTCGGCCATGAACCGCTTGACCAGGACGTTGTTCGGCGCCCCGATGACCCCGCCGTGACCACCCGCGGCAGGTGGCTCCCCGCCCCCGAACAGGTCTGTGCCCTCGGTCGGCGGCTGGGCGCCCTCGGGCAGGTCCGTGGGCGGCACGAAATCCTCCGAGAGATCGACGCCGTCCGGCGGCTCGTGACCGGGTCCACCCCCGCCCCCGAAGTCGCCCTTGCTGACGATGCCCATCCCCATGAAGGCGAGGTTGAGATCCCACGACACGACCGTGAACGCGCCGGTCTCCTCGTCGTAGCGCAGGTACGAGTTGTTCCCGGGCCCGTCGATGTCGTCGAAGTTGGCGACCAGGTCCTGAGCCGCGAGGTACCGGGCGAACGCGTCCACGTCGAGGTGGTCGGCGAGCTCGGCGGCGAACGTCGCGTCGTCGCTGTTGTTGATGAAGTCGAGGAAGTCGATCAGTGGCGCGAGATCCTCCTGGTCCTTGTCGGTCTCCTGCTCGAACACCTCCTCGTATGCCGCCGGGTCCTCCCCGCGATAGCTGTAGTCCCCCGTGCTCTCGGCCTTGTAGAGCACCCCTTCGGTGTCGAAGTTGGCCGCGTCCCAGGTGTCGTCCGGGTGCTCCACTACCAGCCGCAGGACCTCGTCGTTGCCGTTGACGCTCAGGCTCGCTGACGCCGCCTCCTGGGTGGCCAGACCCGCGAGCCCGATCAGCTCGAGCGCGACCGCCTCGTTGAGCGACGTCTCGGAGTCGTTCGACCGGACCACGAACTCGCTGATGCCCTCGTACGACTGCCCGGCCACGTTCTCGTTGAGCCGGACCAGCCACGGCAGCGACTCCGGGTCGTCAGCCGACAGTGAGCCACCCGGACTTTCCGGTCCGCCGCCCCGTCCCACGACGACATCGCCGCCGGTGCCCTCGTCGCCTCCCCCGTCGGTTCCCTTGCCGCCTTCCTCGGGGGTCACGCCGGTCGAGCCGGACATCGCGAGGCCGGCCAGCGACGAGTTGCCCTTGAGACGCAGACCGACGTCCTCGAGCGTCGTACCGTCGATCGTCACCGTGGCGGTGATCCACTCCTTGGACCCGGAGTCGAGGTAGGCGTCGATCATCGCGTCGTACACGTCCTGGTCGAAGCTCATCTCGATGTCGTGCACGACGGCGTCGTCGAAGAGCCCGGTGCCGCTGCCGTCGGCGCCCCCTCGCGGCGACGTGTCCTCCACGCCGGCACCGGTGGTGCAGCCGGCCAGCAGGACCAGCGCGCCGGCGGCTCCGAGCGCGGGTCGGCGTGCTGGTCGGCGATCGTTGGGGCGACGTGCGTCCATGACTCTCCTGCGGGTTGCCCGGCGGTGGTGCAGCCCACCTCACCGCCGGAACCTGCGAGCGGGGTCGGCAGAACCTGTGCGTCACCTGTGACTTCCGGGCGCCTTCGTGGCTCGTACCGGCCGACCCGACCCGCCCGGTCTCACCGACCGCTCGCACCCGGCTCCCAGGTTGTTCCCAGGACGGCGCCGTAGACATCCGACCCTCGACCGTTCACCTGGAGTCCACATGCCGGACCTGCTCGTCCTGGGCGCCGACATGGTCGCGATCGTCGTGCTCGCGTACGGCCTCTACTACCGGCGGCACCGGCGCCGGGACATGGTGCTGGCCTACGTCGGGCTCAACATCGGCGTCCTGGCCGTCGCGGCCGTGCTCTCCAACGTCGCGGTCGCGACCGGGCTCGGACTCGGTCTGTTCGGTGTGCTGTCGATCATCCGCCTGCGGTCCTCGGAGATCTCGCACGAGGAGGTGGCGTACTACTTCGCCGCGCTCGCGCTGGGCCTGATCGCCGGTCTGCAGCCCGACCCGCGGGTTTTCGCACCGGCACTGAGCCTGCTGATCCTCGTGGCCATGTACGTCGCCGACCACCCGGCGCTGTTCCGTCGGCTGCGCCGGCAGGTGATCACGCTCGATGCGGTGCACGTCGACGAGCGAGCGCTCGAGGCGAAGCTCGAGTCGATGCTGGGGTGCCTGGTGCTGCGAGTGATCATCCTCGAGACCGACCTCGTCCGTGACCAGACGACGGCCGACGTGCGGTACCGGCTGGCGCCGCGGCCGGTGCACCACGTCGAGCCGGGACACCCGGCCTGGGCCGAACGCCGGCCCGGGACCGAGCACGGCGCGACGGCGGCGCACCTGCGCCCGACCAACCCCGCAGCCGGCCGATGACGACGCAGCGCAACGCTGGGCCGCCGACCACGGCCCCAGTCACGGGCGCGGAGCTGCTCCGAGCTGCGGTCCACGGCATGGGACCGGTGTCGCTGGCGGAAGTGACCGCGAACGCCGACCTCCAGACTCGCGTCGACCGAAAGTACCTCCTCCCCCCGGAGGCAGTCCCCGTCCTGGCCGGAGCGCTCGGCGACCGGGCGCTGGCCCTCGAGATCGACGGCGCGCGCGTGTTCTCCTACCAGTCGGTGTACTTCGACACGCCGGTGCGGACGTCCTACCTCGCCGCCGCGCACGGTCGCCGTCGTCGGTTCAAGGTCCGCACCCGGACGTACGCGGACTCCGGCGACTGCGTGCTCGAGGTCAAGACGACCGGCGGGCGAGGTCAGACGATCAAGGTCCGGCGGCCGTACGACCCTGCACTCCGCGACGTGCTGACCGCGGAGGCGCTGGCCTTCGTCGACGACGCGCTCGGTGCCCCAGACCTTGCCCGGACGCTCGAGCCGGTGCTCACGACCGCCTACTGGCGCGCAACGGTGCTCGGCGTCGACCTCGGCTTCCGCCTCACCGCGGACACCGACCTGGTGTGCTCCTCCCCGGGCGGGGCGTCCGTGCTGATGGACGGTCAGGTCGTGGTCGAGACCAAGTCGTGGTCCGCACCGACCCGCCCCGACCGCGTCCTGTGGTGGATGGGTCACCGCCCAGTCCGGATCAGCAAGTACTGCGTCGGCATGGCGGCCCTCCATCCGGAGCTGCCCGCGAACCGGTGGCACCGTGCGCTGCGCCACCACCTGCAGGTGCGGTGACGAGGCGGAGCGGCAGCGACGAGGTGCCCGCGCAACGTGCTGGCAGTTCGCACCGGCTGTCGCGACGGTGGAGCAGTACCGTGAAGAGAGAGCGGAGCCGGACGTACGCCGTTTCGTCGCCTTGACCGCAGAGCGCGGCGCCACAGGCCGTACCTGACGAGGACTGAGCCGGACGGAGCGATGAACCGGGCACGCAGTGGTGCGCTCGCCTGGCTGAGCGTGGCCCACTTCTTCGTGGTCGAGGAGCTCGTCCGGCGCAGCTGGCCGGTCCCGTACAGCCGACG
The DNA here is from genome assembly GCA_013696235.1 of Sporichthyaceae bacterium. Classification (GTDB taxonomy): domain Bacteria; phylum Actinomycetota; class Actinomycetes; order JACCYY01; family JACCYY01; genus JACCYY01. The sequence continues at coordinate 7,831 of JACCYY010000378.1, forward strand.
GGCGAACTATCTCAGCGACCTCGGCGCGACGACCTGCGGCCCGTACTTCGGCCGGCAGATCTGCTCGCCCGAGCACGTCTGGATCAACGTGTCCTTCGGGCTCGTGGGCGGCGCGATCATCCTCGGGGCGGTGCTGCTCCAGCCGGTCGCGTCCGACCTGCTCATGCCGCCGCTCCTGATCCTCTACCTCGCCGGCGGTCTGGGCTCGGTGCTGGTCGGACTGTTCCCGCTCGACACCGTCCGACCGCTGCACGCCCTCGGCGGCGGCCTGTTCTTCGGCGGCACCAACCTGGCCCACGTGCTGCTCGGGTCGCGCCTGGTCCAGCGCGGCGCGCGCCGGTACGGCACCGGGCTGATCCTGGTCGGGCTGGCCGGGCTGCTGGGGGCGGTCCTCGTCGCGGACGGGAGCACGCTCGGCGGCGGTGTCGGGTTCGTCCAGCGCCTCGCCGTGTACACGACGGTCATCGGCGTGATCGCGAGCGGCCTGCTCCTGATCACCGGCAGGCCGATGCTGGCCAGCCAGCGTTGATGCGCCGTGGATCGCGCCAACCCGTTGTCGGCACGAAGGATCTGGGCCACCCCGGCCCGGGGGACCTCGTAGAACGACTCGAGCACGTACACCGTCTCCGACCACCCGTTGCCGCAGCATCCATTCTCATTCTCCTGACAGCGTTATCGCCGGACCTCCGCTCCTCAGCGGCGGTTCGACGCCCGGCGCTCGGCCTCGACCCGTACGGCTCCGAGCGTCTCGGCGACCGCGGCCTCCCAGCGAGCGGCCACCAGGTCGCCCCAACGAGCACCGATTGCCCAGAGGTCGGTGCCCAGCTCGCCGGTGTAAGCGAGCTGGGTGCCGCCGGCAACCACCTGAAGATCGAACGTCTCGACGACGTGTGGCACCGGTCCCCGTACCAGCCGGAAGTCCACCTGCGACGGACGCTGCAGGTGCACGGTCTCCACCGTCACCGCCTCGAGTCGCCCGCGGATGGGCGTGCGGTGGGCGGCCAGGACCAGATCACTGCCGGCGGCCAAGATCGTGATCTTCGACTCCATCGCCCGGGTGCGCCGCCCGACGTAGGGCTGGGCGATCACGTCGAACACCACCTCGCGCGGCGCGGCGATCGTGATCACGGTCGGTCCGAGCGGGCGGGTCCGGCGGCCGATCCCGAGGTCAGGCGCGACCGCGCCGGTCACCAGACCGAGGTACGCGGACGCGCCGGCCGCCGCCGTAGCTGCCGAACCCAGGGCGATCCGTATCAGGCTGATCATGCGGTCGATCTTGCCAGCCGCTGCGCACCCCGGCGCGGGGCGGCCATCGAGGCGAGGACCATGTGCGGCATGGACCAGCCCGCGCTCAGGTCGCTCGCGCTCCGGGACATCCCGGTGCCAGACTTCGCCGACGTCACCCTCGTGCCCGTTCCGCCCGGCGCCCCCGAGGACCCGGCGGTCTGGGCGGCCGAGATCTTCAGCCTGCGCTCCGGTCCGCGGTGGATCCTCGCGCTGCTCGGGCTGCGCCAGCTCGTCGTCGGCGCGATCGGCGTGGAGCGCGCCGACCCGACCGTGTTCAAGGTCCGTGAGGTCGTGGGCGAGGAGGCGCTGGTCGGTTCCGACGACCGACACCTCGACTTCCGCGCCGCGGTCGGCTTCGATCCCCTCGCCCGGCTGGTCCGGGTCACCACGACGGTACGGCTGCACGGCTGGCGCGGCCGGGTCTACTTCGCACCCGTACGACTCCTGCACCCACCGGTCGTCCTGTCCATGACCCGCGCGGCGGTCCGCCGGCTGACCCGCTGAGCGTCCCCGGCGGCAGCCCGGCAAGGCATGATCGCCGAGGTCGCAGATCGACCCGATCGAGGAGGCAGCGTGGAGCGCGTGACCGGCATCGGCGGGGTGTTCTTCCGCGCGGACGACCCGGACCAGCTCGGGCGCTGGTACGCCGAGCACCTCGGCGTCGACCCGGCACCTGAGTCCTACGACGTGCCGTCCTGGTGGCAGCAGGCCGGCCCCACGGTCTTCACACCGATGGCGGCCGACTCCGAGCACTTCGGCTCGCCTCCGCGCGCCTGGTCGATCAACTTCCGCGTTCGCGATCTCGACGCGATGATCAGCCAGCTCCGTACGACCGGCATCGAGGTCACGCTCGACCCCGAGGCGTACCCGAACGGCCGGTTCGCGAGCCTCGAGGACCCGGAGGGCAACCCGATCCAGCTCTGGCAGCCCGACGGAGCCGATCTCGGCGGACCGGGCTGACGAGCACTGGATCGTTCAGGCGCAGTTTGTCCTGCGGTCGTGGACGCCCTGACGGCAGGCAGCAGTAGCCTCGCGAGCACGTCCGAAAGCTCGACCGATCCGGAGGTTCTAATGGCACACGGCGACATCACCCACGTCGAGATCCCGGCTGACGATCCCGAGCGGGCCAAGGCGTTCTACAGCGGGCTGTTCGGCTGGGAGCTCGGCGACATGCCCGGCTTCGAGGGCTACTACATGTGGCGGGCCCCGAACGGCATCAGCGGCGGCGCGATCGGCAAGCGCG
>JACCYY010000010.1 GCA_013696235.1 Sporichthyaceae bacterium
CCCGAGCACGAACTGGCCCAGGAAGCCGAGCACGAGGGCAGCCAGGACGCCGAGGTTCGCGAAGGCCCACTCGCCCTCCTTGCCGCCCAGCCCGAGTGGACCGAGCAAGTAGCCCTCCCACGCGAACGCCGGGTCGAAGCTCGTCACCAGGCCCCACCCGATCGCGGTGGACAGCACGAGCGTCCCGACAGCGACCAGGTTCACCGATCCGTACCGACCGCGCACGTCGTAGAGATCGGCTTCCCCGTACGAGCCGCGGCGACGGGAGAGGTCGGCCAGGAAGATGCCGGCCCATGCTGCGATCGGCACACCGAGCGTGATCAGGAATGCTTGGAACGGACCGATAAAGCTCTCGGCGACCCAGACCACGTAGATGGTGCCGAGAATCATCAAGACACCGTCGATCCCGGCTGCCGCCCACCGCGGGATCCGGACGCCGAGGGTCAGCAGCGTGAGTCCCGAGGAGTAGATGTCGAGCACGGCGCCGCCGATGAGTCCACCGATCGCGACGACGGCGAACGGGACGAGGTACCAGGTCGGGAGCAGCGACGTGAGGGCGCCGACGGGATCGGTCCCGATCGCGCCGGCGAGGTCCGGGTCTGAGCCGGCGAGCATCAGACCGTAGAGAACGAGCACGATGGGCGGGGCGCTGGCGCCGAAGAGGGTCCACCCCACGACGCCGCGGCTGGATGCGGTGCGAGGCAGGTAGCGCGAGTAGTCAGCGCCGGCGTTGACCCAGCCGATGCCGAACCCGGTCATCGCGAACACGACTGCTCCGACGAACGCCGCGGCTGAGCCGGACGGCAGCGCGGAGACCGAGTCGAGGTCGACCCGGTCGACCGTGAGCGCGATGTAGCCGACCGTCATCACCGCGAGGACGACCGTGAGCCAGGTCTGCAGCTTCATGATCGCGTCGAAGCCGAGCATGCCGGCGCCGATCACCACGGTGATGACGACGGCGAAGGCCAGGACGAGCGTCAGGTTCCCGTCGGACCAGCCGAGCTCGCCGAACACGGTCGCTGTCGCGAGCGTCGCCAACGAGACCAGGACGGTCTCCCAACCCACCAGCAGGACCCACGAGAGCAACGACGGCACGCCGTTGCCGCGTACGCCGAAGGGCGCGCGCGAGAGCACCATCGTCGGCGCCGAGCCACGCTTGCCGGCGAGCGAGATGAGCGCGACCAGAACGAACGAGAACACGGTGCCAAGCACTGCCGCGGTCGTCGCCTGCCAGAAGCTCACGCCGAACCCGAGGATGAACGACCCGTAGCTGATGCCGAACACGGAGATGTTGGCAGCGGCCCAGGGCCAGAACAGCCCACGAGGCGAGCCTCGGCGCTCGGACTCGTCGATGACGTTGATGCCGTTCTTCTCGACGGCAAGCGCTGACCCCGTCCGGGTCGACTCGGTGGACATCTCGGTGGACATCGCCCCTCCTATCGGCCCGCCGGCTCGGGGTCGAGCCGGTCGAGAATCCCGGCCAGCGTCCCGCCGAGCCTGGTCGCGGCCGCCGCTGCGACGGCGACGACCTCGCCCGGGTCGATGGCCGGTCCGTCGATCTCCTGCGTGGTGACCACCGACAGTCCGAGCAGCTCGAGACGGGCCGCCCTCGCTGCGATCGCCTCGAGCACCATCGACATGCCGACCAGGTCAGCCCCGAGCGTACGCAGCATGATCGCCTCGGCGCGCGTGTTGTAGTGCGGACCAGGCAGCATCGCGTACACGCCGGCGGCGAGCGCGGGGTCCAGGTCGTGGGCCAGTGCCTGCAGTCGGAGCGACCAGGCGTCGGTGAGGTCGACGAAGGAGGCACCGGACAGCGGCGAGACACCGGTCAGGTTGAGGTGGTCGGTCACGACGACGCCGGTCCCCGGCGACCAGTCGTCGCGCAGGGAGCCACTGGCACTGGTCAGCACCAAGGTGTGGCAGCCGGCCGCGGCCGCTGTCCGCACGGCATGCACCGTGGCACCGGCGCCGTGGCCCTCGAACAGGTGAGTCCGGCCGAGCACCGCAAGGACGCGGCGGCCATCGTCTCGCTCGTACGAGCGGAACAGACCGGCGTGCCCGGGCGCGACCGGTGCGAGAAATCCGGGGAGATCGACGGAGCGGATCTCGGCGACCGGCCGGCCGAGCGCGTCCGCGGCTCCGGCCCAGCCCGAGCCGAGCACGACGGCGACGTGGTGGCGCTCGACCCCGGTGGCTGACGCGAGCGCCCGCGCGGCAGCAACCGGGTCCCGCCCACCCTCGGTCACGCGGTGAGATTAGCCCTGAGGCCGGGACGAGGTGACCCGTGAGCTGCCCGGCGAGCTGTCGGTCGGAAGGACGAGTCTCAGTACCAGCCGACGCTCTGCGAGTGACCCCACGCGCCGCACGGCGTGCCGTAGCGGTCGGTGATGTAGTTCAGGCCCCACGTGATCTGGGTCGCCGGGTTGGTCCGCCAGTCGGCGGCCACCGTGGCCATCTTGGAACCCGGCAACGACTGCGGGATGCCGTACGCGCCGGAGGAGGGGTTCTCCGCGTTGGGGTTCCAGTTGCTCTCGCGCTGCCAGAGCGAGTCCAGGCACGACCACTGGTCGCCGGTGAAACCACGCTCGGCGGCCAGGATCTGGCCGAGCTCGCGCGGGGACGCGGTCGCGATCTGCGCTCGCTCGGAGTCCCGGGTGGCCTGCTCGACAGCACCCGTGCGGGCTGCCTTGACCGACTCGAGCATCGCGCTGGCAGCAACGGCCTGCTCGTCAGCCAGCCGGCGCTCCGCCGCGAGAACCGGTTGGAGCGACCGCTCGAGGTGATGTTGCTCGAGGTCGACCACGTGCGACGCGATGGCGGCAGGCTCGGCGGGCTGGTCGGGGCTGACGCTGGCGACCTCGGCACCGCCGGTGTGCGACGGCGAGATCGTGCCGGTCAGCGCGGTCGGGCCGGCCGGAGCGGGAGGACCGAGAGCGACGATCGCCGCGGCTACGGTCACGCCCAGGGCGGCGAGCGCGCTGGCCGAGCGGGCGTTGCCGAGGCGCACGAGGTTGGCTCCAGGTTGTCGTCGGGAGGTCGGTCCGGCTGGCGTGGGAGGCGCGAGCGCGCGGACCTACGAGGCTCTACCTTGCCTGACGGCACCCCGGTCCTGGCAAGTCGGCGTCCACAGGTCGAGCGGAGCGCAGCGCGGAGGGAGAGGAGCCGCAAGGCCAACGAGTGGAGCGGTTCAGCCCGGCAACTCTTCCAGCATCTCGGTGACCAGGGCGGCGATCGGCGACCGCTCGGACCTGGTCAGCGTGACGTGCGCGAACAACGGGTGCCCCTTGAGCCTTTCCACGACCGCGACGATGCCGTCGTGGCGGCCCACCCGGAGGTTGTCCCGCTGCGCCACGTCGTGGGTCAGCACCACGCGCGAGCCGGAGCCGATTCGGGAGAGCACTGTCAGCAGCACGTTGCGCTCGAGCGACTGCGCCTCGTCGACGATGACAAAGGCGTCGTGGAGCGAGCGGCCCCGGATGTGGGTCAGCGGGAGAACTTCGAGCAGCCCTCGGTCGGCCACCTCGTCCAGCACCGACTGCGAGGTCAGCGATCCGAGCGTGTCGTACACCGCCTGTGCCCAGGGGTTCATCTTCTCCGACTCGCTGCCGGGCAGGTAGCCGAGCTCCTGACCGCCCACGGCGTACAGGGGACGGAAGACCACGACCTTGCGGTGCGCGCGGCGCTCGAGCACGGCCTCGAGCCCGGCACACAGCGCCAGCGCGGACTTGCCGGTGCCGGCGCGCCCGCCGAGGGACACGATGCCGATCTCAGGATCGGCCAGGAGGTCGAGCGCGATCCGTTGCTCCGCGCTCCGTCCGCGCAGCCCGAACGCGTCGCGGTCGCCGCGGACCAGGCGAACCCGCTTGTCGGCGGTCACACGAGCGAGCCCGCTGCCGCGCTCGGACATGAGCACGAGACCCGTGTGGCACGGCAGCGACTGCGCCACCTCGAGCTCGGTGACCTCTTCCTCGTAGAGCCGGTCGAGGTCGGCGCCGGTGACGTCGAGCTCGGCCAGGCCGGTCCAGCCGGACGAGACCGCGAGCTCGGCCCGGTACTCCTCGGCGAAGAGGCCGGCCGCGGAGGCCTTGACCCGCAGCGGCACGTCCTTGGAGACGAGCGTGACGGCGTGACCCTCGTGCGCGAGGTTGCAGGCGACCGCGAGGATCCGGGTGTCGTTGTCGGGCTGCCCCGCCGAGGGACGAAAGCCGGTCGGCAGGACTCCGTGGTCGGTGTGGTTGAGCTCCACTCGCAGGGTCCCGCCGCTGTCCCCGATCGGGACCGGCTGGTCGAGCCGCCCGTGCAGCACCCGCAGCTCGTCGAGCTCCCGCAGGGCGGCCCGGGCGAAGTACCCGAGCTCGGGGTGGTGCCGCTTGCCCTCGAGCTCGGTGATCACGATCACCGGGATGACGACCTCGTGCTCGTCGAACCGCCGGTAGGCGTACGGGTCGGCGAGCAGCACGCTGGTGTCGACGACGTACGTCCGGCGGGCCGCATCGGCGGCAGGCGCTTGCGCGGTGCGGGTCTGGTCGGCCACGTCAGGGTCCCTCGGGCTGGGCGCACACCCGCTCAGCGCGGTCGTCTCGCACGGCGGACCGGGACCGGGCCGAGGGGCCGGGTGCCGGCCCCTTCGTGCGTTGCCGGATCTGCAACGTAGGAGGGCCTCCCGGAGACCTGGCTTCCCACCAGGTCTCGATCTGGACGCTACGGCGCGGCATCGCTCGGGCCGGCGGCGCCACGCCGTACGCGGGGTGAACAACGCGAGCCCGGGCCTGAGTGGACCGTGCACCCTGACCGCCTGGCCCCGGAGCGGTCAGCTCCCGAACCGCCGTCCCCGGTCGGCGTACGCGCGAAGCGCGCGCAGGAAGTCGACCCGGCGGAAGTCCGGCCAGAGCGCCTCGCAGAAGTAGAACTCCGAGTGCGCGCTCTGCCAGAGAAGGAAGCCGGACAGGCGCTGCTCACCGGAGGCGCGGATCAGGAGGTCCGGGTCCGGCTGGCCCTTGGTGTAGAGGTGCTCGGCGATGTGCTCGACATCGAGCACGTCGGCCAGCTCCTCGATCGAAGTGCCGCGCGACGCCTGCTCGTGCAGCAGGCCGCGGACGGCGTCCGCAAGCTCGCGCCGCCCGCCGTAACCGACGGCGAGGTTGACCGCCGTGCCCTCGATCCCGCGTGTCACCTCCTCGATCTCCTTGAGCCGGTGAGCGGTGGAAGCAGGCAGCAGGTCAAGGGCACCGATTGTGCGCACCCGCCAACGGCCGGTGGTGCCGATGCTGGCCGCGAGCTCCTCGATAATCCGGAGCAGCGGGTCGAGCTCGTCTGCCGGGCGGTTCAGGTTGTCTGTCGACAGCAGGTAGACGGTGACGATCTCGACGCCCACCTCGTCGCACCAGCCGAGGAACTCCAGCAACCGGTCCGCGCCCGCGCGGTGCCCCTCGGCCGTCCCGCCGCCGAACGCACGAGCCCACCGACGGTTCCCGTCGATCATCACGCCGACGTGGCGAGGTGCCTGCGCAGGGTCCAGCCGGCGACGCAGCCGACGGGTGTACGCGGCGTACGCGAGGTCTCGAAGCGCCCGGCGCGGGCGTACCGGTCGCAAGCGTCGGGGAGGGGTGTTGTCGGGCATCGCTTCTCAGGCTACTCACGGGTGCGGCCTCAGAACGTCACTTACGCTGATCCGATGGTCGACGAGTCGGGCGCGTCCTCGGTCGGCGCGGAGGTCGACGGCCGACTGCGTGACGTAGGCGCTGAGCTGCGGGAGGCGGTCGACGAGATCAAGCCTCGGCTGCGGGGATGGTTGCACGCCGCCACGCTCCCGCTGTCGCTGGCGGCAGGGATCGTCCTGATCGCGCTTGCTCCGGCAGGGCGACCGCGGATCGGGGCCGTCGTGTTCATGATCGCGTCGATCCTGTTGTTCGGAGTCAGCGCGCTCTACCACACCAGGTCCTGGAGCGACCGCGGCCGACAGGTCCTCAAGCGGATGGACCACTCGACGATCTTCGTGTTCATCGCGGGGACGTACACCCCGTTCTCGTTGGTGCTGCTCGACGGCCGCAACGCTCGGATACTGCTCAGCATCGTGTGGGGCGGCGCACTGGTCGGGGTCCTGTTCCGCGTCTTATGGGTGGGAGCGCCGCGCTGGTTCTACGTCCCGGTCTATCTAGCGCTCGGCTGGGCCGCGATCTTCTGGATGGGCCAGTTCGCGGCCCGTGGTGGCACCACCGTGTTGACGCTGCTGATCGTGGGCGGGGTGCTCTACTCGGCGGGCGCGCTGGTGTATGCCCTGCAGCGACCAGACCCGCTTCCCCGGTGGTTCGGCTTCCACGAGCTGTTCCACAGCTTCACAATCGCCGCGTTCGCCGTCCACTACGTCGGCATCTCACTCGCGACGTACTCCCTCCGCTGATCCGCCGCTTCCGAGGCGCCCATCCGCCGGTTCCGGGGCGCCCATCCGCCGCTTCCGGGGCGCCCATCCGCCGCTTCCGAGGCGCCCATCCGCCGGTTCCGGGGCGCCCATCCGCCCGGAATGGAGTGCCCG
>JACCYY010000085.1 GCA_013696235.1 Sporichthyaceae bacterium
GTTGAGGTTGACGACGTCGTCCTCGGCCATGCCGTCGAGGTGCTTGACCAGCGCGCGAAGCGAGTTGCCGTGCGCGACGACGAGTGTGGTGTGGCCAGCCAGGAGGTCAGGCACGATCGCGTCGTACCAGTACGGCAGCATCCGGACGACGACGTCGGCGAGGCACTCCGTACGCGGTCGCAGCTCCGGCGGCAGCACGAAGTACTTCACGTCGGCGTCCTGGCTCCATGGGTCCTGCGGGTCGATCTCCGGCGGCGGCGTGGAGTACGAGCGGCGCCACCGCATGAACTGCTCGTCGCCGTACTCCGCGCGTACCTGCGCCTTGTCCTTGCCCTGGAGCGCGCCGTAGTGGCGCTCGTTGAGCCGCCACGAGCGCCGGACCGGCAGCCACAGCCGGTCCGCGACGTCGAGGGCGATCTCGGCGGTCCGGATCGCCCGGCGCAGCACCGAGGTGTGGACGACGTCCGGGAGCAGGTCCTGCTGCACGAGCAGCTCGCCGCCACGCCGCGCCTCGGCCTCGCCCTTCGTCGTCAGGCCGACGTCAACCCAGCCGGTGAAGAGGTTCTTCTGGTTCCACTCGCTCTCGCCGTGGCGGAGCAGGACAAGGCGGTACGGCGCGGCACTCCCACTCATGCGCCGAGCGTAGCCACGCCCCTCCCGCGAAGATCCGACGTCTGCGGGCTCTGGTCAGTCAACGTCGGATCTCTGCGCCGGGGGGCCCGGTCAGGCGGCGACGGGTGCGGCCACGCGCTGCCCGTCGGCAACGGCAGGTACCAGCGCGAGCCGCAGGACCTCGTCGACCGCGTCGACCAGGTGCACGGTGAGCTCCTCGCGAACCGCAACCGGCAGGTCGTCCAGGTCGGGCTCGTTGCGCCTCGGGATGATCACCTCGGTGAGCCCCGCGCGGTGGGCCGCCAGGAGCTTCTGCTTGACGCCTCCGATCGGGAGCACCCGTCCGGTGAGCGACACCTCACCGGTCATGCCGACCTCGGGGCGCACGGGTCGACCGGACAAGAGGGACGCGACCGCGGTGGTCATCGTCACGCCGGCCGACGGCCCGTCCTTGGGCACCGCACCGGCAGGCACGTGGACGTGCAGCCGGCCGTCAGCGAGTCGACCGACCTCGACGCCGAGCGCCGACGCGTTGGCGCGGAGATAGGTCGTCGCGATGTGCGCGGATTCCTTCATCACGTCGCCGAGCTGGCCGGTCAGGGTCAGCCCCGGTTCGCCGGTCATCAGCGCGGCCTCGACGAACAGCACGTCACCACCGGCACCGGTCACCGCAAGGCCGGTGGCCACACCGGGCACGGCGGTCCGGTACGCGGACTCCGGCGTGAAGCGTGGCCGACCCAGGAAGTCGACCAGGTTGCCGGCGTTCACCTCGACCGGCGCGGTACTGGTGCCGGCCGCGAGCCTGGTCGCGACCTTGCGCAGGATCCGCGCGATCGCCCGCTCGAGCTGCCGGACCCCGGCCTCGTGCGTGTGCTCGGCCGCGGTGAGGTGCAGGGCGTCGTCGCCGATGACGACATCGTCCGCGTCCAGTGCAGCCCGCTCGAGCTGGCGCGGCAGGAGGTGGTGCCGGGTGATGGCGACCTTCTCGTCCTCGACGTAGCCGTCGAGCCGGACGACCTCCATCCGGTCCAGGAGCGCGGACGGGATGGTCTCGAGGACGTTCGCGGTCGCCAGGAACAGCACGTCGGACAGGTCGAGCTCGACCTCGAGGTAGTGGTCCCGGAACGTGTGGTTCTGCGCCGGGTCGAGCACCTCGAGCAGCGCCGACGCCGGGTCGCCGCGGAAGTCCGTGCCGACCTTGTCGATCTCGTCCAGCAGGACCACCGGGTTCATCGACCCGGCCTCCTTGATCGCCCGCACGATGCGGCCGGGCATCGCCCCGACGTAGGTACGCCGGTGGCCACGGATCTCGGCCTCATCCCGGACGCCGCCGAGCGCGACCCGGACGAACGAGCGACCGAGTGCGCGCGCCACGGACTCCCCCAGCGACGTCTTGCCGACCCCCGGCGGACCGACCAGCGCGAGGACGGCGCCGCTTCCGCGACCGCCGACGCTGGTCAGGCCCCGCTCGGCGCGTCGGGCCCGCACGGCGAGGTGCTCCACGATGCGGTCCTTGACGTCGTCGAGCCCCTGGTGGTCGGCGTCGAGGACGGCCCGGGCCGCGGTGACGTCGGTCTGGTCGACCGACCGTTCGTCCCACGGCAGCTCGAGGACGGTGTCGAGCCAGGTGCGGATCCAGCCCGCCTCGGGTGACTGCTCGGAGGTGCGCTCGAGCTTGGCAGCCTCGTGCATCGCCGCCTCGCGTACGGCATCGGGAAGGACCGCCGTCTCCACCCGGCTGCGGTAGTCGGAGGCGCCCTCGGGCTCGTCCTCGCCGAGCTCCTTGCGGATCGCGGCCAGCTGCTGCCGGAGCAAGAACTCCCGCTGGGTCTTGTCCATCGACTCGCGGACGTCCTCGCGGATGCGTCCGGCGACCTCCAGCTCGGCCAGGTGCGCACGCGCCCAGTCCTCGACGAGCTCGAGGCGGGCGCCGAGCTCGATGGTCTCGAGCAGCGCGACCTTCTGCTCCGGCTCGAGCCAGGACGCATAGCCGGCTGCGTCAGCGAGCTCGTACGGGTCGTTGATCCGCGACACCGCGTCGACCACCTGCCAGCTGCCGCGCTCCTGGAGGATCGAGATGATCAGGGTTCGCAGGCCCCGGGCGGTGCTGCGCTCGGGCTCGGTCGCGGGCGGTTGGGCGACGGGATCGGCCTCCACCCAGAGTGCGGCGCCCGGGCCGTTCACGCCGCTGCCGATCCGGGCGCGACCAGTGGCCCGGACGACGGCAGCCGGGTCGCCGCCCGGCGTACGGCCGACCTGGACGATCTCCGCGACCGCCCCGACGGTGCCGTAGCGGCCGTCCACGCGTGGGACCAGCAGGACCCGAGCGACAGCGTCCTCGGTCGCGGCGCTGCGTGCGGCGTCGACCGCAGCCTGACGCTCGCTGTCCAGCTGGAGCGGGACGACCATGCCAGGCAGCACGACGTCGGCGCCGACGAAGAGCAGCGGGAGCCGGAGCGGATCCCGCTCGGCGGGGCTGGCGGTGGGCGGACCAGTGGTCGGGGCCGGGCCCGACGCGGAAGCATCAGTCATGCTGACGCAACGATTACAGGATTACTCGGGATTCCCGGTTGATGTCTCAATCTCCGGTTGGTCGCCGGCGGGACGATCATCGGCTGCAACGGCGGCGGGGCGGTTCGGGTCGGCGAACCGGGCGAACGCGGCGAGGTTGGCGACGGACTCGCCCCGGTCGGCCCGCCAGGCCCACTCGCGGCGGATGCTCGATGCGAACCCGAGCTCCAGCGCGGCGTCGAACGTTTCGTCGGCATAGGTCAGCACGCAACCGAGGATGCGGTCCACCTCGTCCGCGGTGACCGCGTCCAGCGGCAGGCGCCCGACCAGGTAGACGTCGCCGAGGTCGTCCACCGCGAAGTGCACGCCGTAGAGATGCGTGTTGCGCTCGAGCAGGAAGCGGTAGAACGCCGCGTCGTTCTCGTCCGGGTGACGGATCACGAACGCCTCGACGTGCAGCGTGCGCCCCCCGACGACGAGCCAGGTCGGGGTGGCCAGGCGATGCGTGCCCTCGAGCGTGACCAGGAACGCGCCGGGCCGGGGCTCCTCGTAGGCGACCTCGACCGCGTCGAGAGCGGCCCGCACGACGTCAGCGGTGCTCGCGGTTCCGCCTGGCCGTGGCTGGCCGCTCGACGCCGCGCCGGTCATCGGCCGGCCACGGCCAGGTGCCGCGGCGCCGAGGACCGTTCGACCAGGACGTCGGCATAGACGTCGACCGTCCGGGCCGCGGTGACCGACCAGCCGAACCGCTCGGCGTGCCGGCGGGCACCCACGCCGAGGGCACGCAGGTACCTCGGCGCATCGAGCAACGAGTCGATCGCGGCCGCGTAGTCCTCGGGGTCGTGACCCGCCACCAGAAGGCCGGAGCTCCCGTGCTGCACCGCGGTGCTCAGGCCACCGGCGGCCGCCGCCACCACCGGGGTTCCGCACGCCTGCGACTCGATCGCGACCAGCCCGAACGACTCGTTGTACGAGGGGACGACCGTCACCGTCGCGGCGCGGTACCACTGGGCGAGCTCGACCTGCGGGACCGGCGGCACGAACCGGACGAGAGGCTCGATACCGAGCCGGGCAGCGAGCCGGCGAAGACCGGTGGGGTTCGTCGAGCCGATGCCGCTCGGGCCGCCGACGATCGCGACCACGAGACGCTCGGCGAGCGCCGGGGTTCCGCGCACCAGCGCGGCGGCTGCCTTCAGCACGATGTCAGGAGCCTTGAGCGGCTGGATCCGTCCGGCGAAGAGCAGGAGGTGCGCGTCGAGCGGGATGCCGAGCGAGGCGCGTGCGGCGGCTCGGTCCCCGGGCGCGAACAGGTCGAGGTCGACACCGGGATGCACCACGACGACCTTGTCCGGGTCGGCGCCGTACAGGTCGACCAGTGCCGCCGCTTCGTCCTCGGTGTTGGCGACCAGCCGGTCGGCCTGCTCGACGACCTGCGTCTCACCGATCACCCGCAGCGCGGGTTCCGGGCTGTCCCCTCGGGCGAGGGACGCGTTCTTCACCTTCGCCATCGTGTGCATGGCGTGAACGAGCGGCACGCCCCAGCGTTCCTTGGCCAGCCAGCCGACCTGCCCGGACAGCCAGTAGTGCGAGTGCACGAGGTCGTAGTACCCAGGGGCCCGGGCCGCCTCGGCCCGGAGCACTCCGGACGTCAGCGCGCACAGCTGCGCCGGCAGGTCCTGCTTCGGCAGCTCCTCGTACGGTCCGGCCGTGACGTGACGGACCAGCACCCCCGGGGCGAGCTCGACCACCGGCGGCTGGTCGCTGCCGGTCGACCGGGTGAACACCTCGACCTCGATGTCGAGCATCGCCAGCCGACGAGCCAGCTCGACGACGTACACGTTCATCCCGCCGGCATCACCGGTCCCGGGCTGGTCCAGAGGTGAGGTGTGCACCGAGAGCATCGCCACGCGCCGCGGGCGGCTGCGTCGAGGGCGCAGGAGCGTCGCCTCGTGCGGCACTCGGCCTCCCCTCCGGCCGGCGAGCCGGTCTCGCCGAGCGCCCGTCCATCGGGTCGCCCATGCATCGCGTCACGTGTCGTCGTACGTCCGACGTCGTCCTGCCGGATCGAACCACGACCCGCCGACGGATGTTCCGCGCACCGCGTGGCGTGGGATCGATCACGCGTCGACGATGCGTCAGCCCGGGGCCGGCTGACCGTCGGGCGAGGTCGCGGCGATCGCCGCCTCGAACGCCCGCCTGGCGGCTCCGCCGAGGACGACGAAGCGCACCTCCGCAACCTCGGTCGACGCAGCCCGTACGGTCTCGACCGCGATCCGGGCGGCGTCCTCGAGCGGCCAGCCGTACGCGCCTGCGGAGATCGCGGGAAAGGCCACCGTCGCGGCCGCGAGCGTGTCGGCGACGAGCAGCGACTCGCGGTAGGCCGACGCAAGGACAGCGGTCCGGTCCTCTCGCGCTGAGAAGACCGGCCCGACGGTGTGCACCACCCAGCGCGCCGGCAGGTCCCCAGCGGTGGTGGCCACTGCCTGCCCTGGCGGCAGTCCCGTCGGGAGCTCGTTGGCCCGCAGCCGCTGGCAGGCGGCCATGATCGCCGGTCCGCCTCGAGCGTGGATCGCGCCGTCGACGCCTCCGCCGCCGGAGAGAGACGAGTTGGCCGCGTTGACCACGACGTCGACCAGCTGTTCGGTAATGTCGCCCTGCACGAGCGTGATGCGCATCGACCAAGCGTGCCCTCTCCGAACGAGCTCGGCCACCCGGGCAACCTCCGGCCGGCGATGGGCGTCGTAGTGGTGGCACGCTCAATTCCCGTACGGACAGCACTCGAGGAGCCGACATGGCGCGGACCAGGAGCCTGGCCGGCCCGCTCGTGCGTACGGCGGCGATCGGTGCCACCGTCGCGAGCCTCGCCCTCGGTGCGCTTGCCGCCACCACGCTGCTCGACGTCGGTGGCGACGACCGGCAGATCGTCGCGGCCGGCCAGGACGGCGTCACGGTCGCCGAGCCGCAGCACCAGGGCGTGTCCACCGTGCCGACTGGTGCGGTCGCGGCACCGGCGCCGCTCGCGCCGGAAGCGGTCGTGACGCCCGGGCGCAATCCCCCGCTGATGGCGATCGGCGCGTCCAGCGAGATGGTTCGCGAGCTGCAGGTACGCCTGGGGCATCTCGACTATTTCGGGGCGACCGTCACCGGCTACTTCGGCAATGTCACCAAGGCCGCCGTCTCCTCGTACCAGGAGGCCAACGGCGCCCAGGTGACCGGCGAGCTGTACCCGGACCTGTGGGCCGTCCTGCAGTCGGAGACGCCGACCCCGACCGACGAGGAGCTCTACCCGCCACCGCCGGAGGTCGAGCCGCCGGTCGTCGACCCCGGAACGCTCGACGCCCGGTGCATGACCGGCCGCGCCCTGTGCGTCGACAAGTCCGACAGCGCGCTGCGCTGGGTCGTCAACGGTCGGGTAGTCATGGAGATGGACGCCCGGTTCGGCAGCTCTGAGTTCCCGACCCGCGAGGGGCAGTTCAACGTCTACTGGAAGAGCCGCGACCACGTGTCGTCGCTCTACGAGTCCGAGATGCCCTACGCGATGTTCTTCTCCGGCGGCCAGGCGGTGCACTACTCGGGTGACTTCGCCGCGGTCGGGTACGACGGCGCGTCCCACGGCTGCGTGAACATCCGAGACCGGGACGGGATCGCGTGGCTGTTCGACCAGGTGAACGTCGGAGACCGGGTGGTCGTCTACTAGGGCTGAGCCGTGCGGAGGCCGGCTACCACTGCCCGGCCGGGCCGTTGCGGCGATCGGGTCGACCGATCTCCCGGACCGCGGGCCGCACGTCGACGAGATAGACGATCGCCGCGATCAGTGCGGCGATGTTCAGCAGGTTCACCGTTCCCGGCAGCACGAGCCCGACCACGACACCGAGGCTCAGGATGATCATCCAGGCGGTCTTCGTGAGCTTGCCGGCTGCCTCGAACGCCTGAGGCGGACGCCG